>CAZOYL010000052.1:0-16807 GCA_964584035.1 uncultured Gemmatimonadota bacterium
TGCATGTCGATATCGGCGCCGAACTCCGTGGCGATCTGAAAGCAGATATCGATATGCCGGCGGCGGTCCTCCGGGGTCCGTTCGTTGAAGGGCATCCCGCCGACCACATCGGCCCCCATCCTCATGGCCTCCCGGAGCAGCTGTTCGGTTCCCGGATCCTGCAGGATCCCCTCCTGGGGAAAGGCCACGATCTGCAGGCGTACGACGCCGGCGAACCGGCTCTTGACCTCCAGCAGAGCCTCCACCGGCACCAGGCCGCCGATGGTATCCACATCCACATTGGTCCGGAAGATGGTCGCACCATGCCCGATTCCCCAGCGCAGCACCCGGCTGGCCCGTTCGACGATGTCCTCAACGGTATAGGCTCTCTTCCTCTCCCAGATGATCTCGATGGCCTCGCCCAGGGTGCCCGAGATGTTGGGCCGAACCGACTCGCTGATCAGGGCCTTATCCAGGTGCACGTGGGGCTCCACGAAGGTCGGCACGGTCAGCCGTCCGCCGGCATCGATCTCCTGCCGGCCCTTTTGCTCAACATGCGGCGCGATCTCGGCGATTTGGCCATCGGCCACGCCGATATCGCGGGTTCCCCGGGTGTGCCGCAGCTGCGCGTTTCGGATCACCAGATCCATCCGGCCTCCTTGTCGTGGTCAGGATACGTGTCTCTACAGGCTCGTCCGGCCAGGGCCGCGGCTGCCTATCGGGGCAGGTCGGACAGAGCCACCTCTTCGATGAGCTCGCCGGAACGCGACCAGACCGTCATCTGCACCTGCCGGCCATGGACATTCATCAGACAGTAATGAGGAAGGGACGTGAAATGCCTGACGGCATCGGTCCAGGGCGCCGACCGGTCCTGTCCGTAAAACGGCGCTCCGGCTCCGCCGGAAACGATCTGCCAGACCGGATGGACGTAGTCGGGGTGGATCGAGCCGTCGATATAAGTCCGCGAATAATTATGCTCGTCCCCGAAAAAAGCGGCCAGGACCTTGGGATAGGAGCTGATCAGGCTCCAGAAGCGGTCGCGCATGTCGATCACGTCCCCGGAGGGAACGGAGGAATCGTTAAGCCCCACCATGCGGCCGTCCATCTCCTGTCCCCAGAACATGGCATCGCGGAGATGCCCGCCGGCCGGAAAAGCCGGCTCATGGGTGAAGATGACGATCCAATCGACCGTTTCGTCGGCCTGGGCGGCGTCCAGATCCCTTTTCAGCCAGGCCAGCTGACGGTTCATCAGGTAGCCCTCCCGGCTGCCCCCCACGATCTGCAGGGCCCGGTTGACCGTCTCCACCGAACCGTAATAGACGCCCGAATGCCAGTAATTGCTGTTCAGGGAGATGAAATGAACGTTGTCGTAGTTGAAGGAATAGACATTCTCCCGGTAGCTGGGCCCCCTGCCCAGGGGAAGGTTCAGCGGAGAGAGCAGATCTTCCCAGCCCCGGCCCACCGCCGGCCATTGTTCCTCCGGCTCCGGGGGGCCGAATCCATAGCAGCTGCCGGTGGGATTGACGAACTGGGAGGCGAACAGGGCCTCGGCGCTTTCACGGCCGGGCCGGTCGGTGTAAACGGTGAGCGCCTTTTCTCCGGGGACCTCCACCTTCAGGTAGTCGCCCACCTGTTCGTGATTGCCCATGCCCTCGTAGATGGGAATACGGCAGGCGACCATCTCGACGGCCTTCTTCCAGGTCAGCAGCTGGCGAAGAAAGCTCCTCCGGCTGGAGGTGTACCCGTTGACCAGATCGCCGCCGAACAGGACCAGATCGGCGCCGCGGTGATAGAGGTCCACCATGAGGGGCTGCAGCGAGCGATAGTTGCAGCCCCCGAAGCCGTATTCGCCCCCGCCGGGCGCCTGCCGGCTGTCCGAGAGAAAGGCGAAGGAGAACGGCCGTCGGCTGCCCGGCCCGGGCGCGGTGCGGAACCGGCACGGCGGCCAGGACCAGGTGCGCTCCCGGAAATCCGTATCTCCGGCCATCTCGGGCTGATAGACGACCTCGGTCATCGGCTCCAGGCCGTCGATGCGGACCTCATGATGACGGGCTTTGAGCGGCTGTCCATCCGGGCCGCGGCTGATCACCATCCGGGCTGACAGCCGCACGCGGGCATAACAGGCGCTGTCGGCGTCGAAAGAGATGACGGCCGTGCGATCGGTCACCAGATCGACCATCGGCCCCTCCACCAGGCAGGGCTGCAGACGATAGATCTCTCCCGAATCGGTCTCCTCCCGCCGGTACCGGAAGCGGCTTTCATAATAATGGACCGCACCCGCCTCCTGATCCATCATCTCCAGACGATAGGCCACCACGCCTTCCAGGGGAGTGCCCTTGGCCATGTTGTAAGTATCCTGCGAGAAGCGGTAGATTCTTATATCGGCCTCATATCCCTCCTCGACGGGCTCGGCCTTGGCGGAGAAGCGGAACAGGGGCAGACACAGATCCTGGTCGGCCGGAAAGCCGCCGTAATGCACGTTCACCGTCATGGGTTTGACCGTCCGAAAACTCAGCCGGGCCCGTCCCTCCTCGATCCCCGCCACCCGAGGATACTCGGCCAGCACCTGCTCCCGGTCCCAGGAAATTTTCTCTACGGTCTGGGCCGCGGCCGGAACGGTCCGGACCGGCAGCACAGCGATCAAGAGGACGGGCAGCCATCGTTTCATCAGCGCTCTCCTTTTCTCAAGCCAAACTTCCATGATAAACCAGAACAACATGATCGACCGAACCGTTGCTATTGATCCGTTACCGGGCCCCTTCCTGATCCTCTTCGCCGAGAGAGCACCACCTCCCGTGGGTGCGATCCAACTCCCGGCGGGCATCCTCGACCAGCTCCCCGATGATGTCTCTCAGCGACTGAATCCCGCCGGCCAGACCGACGCTCTGGCCGGCCATGAGCGAGCCGCGCTCCACATCGCCCTGCTGAACGGCCCGCTGCAGCGCTCCCATCCAGTATTCCTCGACCAAATGCTGGGCTTCCGACTGGGATAGTTTGCCGCGACGGCGGCGCATCAACAGGTCCACCTGCAGATCGGCGAACTCCTCGGTGCCCCTGTTGCGAATCGCCCTCACCGGCACGACGTGCAGATCGGAACCGGCCGCCGGGCTGGCGAAGGCGCCTTCCCTGGAAACATCCGCCACCAGCCGGTGGTCGGAGATCCAGGTCATGGCCCCGCAGATGATCGGATAGCGGACTCCCAGAAACTCGCTGCTCCTGCGCCACAGCCGCTCAACATCCATGATACCGCCCCTCTCGCCGTTCACCCGGGATGTCCCCAGGCGCGCTTCAGTAAAGGGCGCTCCACGACGGCTGCCGTTTGGGCCGCAGGCGGCGCGCCAGCGCTGAAGGGCGACCGGGAGACAGGCCGCCCGACCACCGGCCCCTCCGCAGAAGGGCGCGGCCGGCCTGCCGGCCGACTCCGGCATATCGCCGCAGCACCCAGGGCGCCCGGCGGATGATCTTCTTTCTTCTCATCTGAATATCGACAAGCCGCGGCCCGCAAACGCTGCCGAGAGAACCTCCCGGTCAGCCGTCATCAGCGACGGGCAGCGGATGCCGCGGCCCGGACGGCTCTAAAAATGGTCTCATATCCGGTGCACCGGCACAGGTGGCCGCCCAGCGCCTCCCGGATGTGTTCCTCGGTGGGATGTGGATGCCGGTCGAGCAGGGCCTTGACGGCCAGCACCAGACCCGGAGTGCAGAAACCGCACTGGATGGCCCCGGCTTCTACGAAGGCCGTCTGGATGGGATGCAGCCGGCCGCCGTCAGCCAGCCCCTCGATGGTTTCCACCACGGCCCCATCGGCCTCTATGGCCAGCATGAGACAGGACCGCACCGGCTCGCCGTTGACGATCACGGTGCAGGCCCCGCATTCCCCGTCGCCGCACCCTTCCTTGGCGCCGGTCAGGTTCAGCTCGACCCGCAGAAACTCCAGCAGCGTCTGATGCGCCGCCACCTCGGCGGTGATCGGCTCCCCGTTCACGGTCAGACCGATCTGATGCGCCATCTCGTTTCCCTCAGCTCAACAACTGTTCCAGGGCCATCTGCGTCATCACCCCGACCATCCGCTTCTTATACTCCGGTGAGGCCCGCAGGCTGGTCGCCCTGGGGCTCAAACCGCTCTGGATATCCCTTCGCAGGCGCTCCAGCAGCCGATCGTCCACCTCCCGGCCCCTGAGCATCTCCTCGACGACGCCGGCCCGCACCGGCGTTGGAGCCATGGCCCCCATGGCGATGCGAATCTCCCGCTGCCGGACGTCGCCGGGATGGATGACCACCACGGCCACGCTCACCGAGGCCAGGTCCATTCCGCGAACCCGGCTGCGCCGCAGATACATCCCGCGGGAGCCGGGGGGCAGCTCCGGAATGATGATCCGGGTCAACAATTCGCCGGGCTTCAGGGCCGTCTTCCCCGGACCCCGCCAGAAGTCGGACACCGGCAGGCGGCGTGTCCCTTCGGACCCGACCACCTCCACCTGCGCATCCAGCGCAGCCAGAGGCGAACCCGACTCGGCCCCGGGGGAGGCGTTGGCCACATTCCCCCCCAGGGTGGCCCGCCGGCGGATCTCATAACAGCCCATCACCTGTGCCGCCTGATGCAATACCGGGCACAGCTCCCGAACCAGATCGGATTCCACCAGCTCCTGGAAGTCGACCAGGGCCGCCAGCGACAGATGACCGTTCTCCCGGACGATGCCGCGGCAGGCCTCCAGGCCCTTGATGTCCACCAGGGCCGGCGGCTGCAGCTGACCCCGGCGGATCCTGACCAGCAGATCGGTCCCGCCGGCCAGCGGCCTGGCCTCCGGGATCTGGCGGAGACATTCCAGCGCCTCGTCAAGGTCACCGGGCCGGTGATATTCGAAGGGATACAGCATGATGCCGGTTCCTCGCTGTTCGGGGATCAGGCCTTGCGACCGGCGCTTGCGGCCGTTTCCGGGGCCAATCCCTGGAAGACAACCTCCGCCGTCATGGGCAGTCCGGTCAGCTCCAGGCCGCTGGCCCGGGCGATGGCATTACCGATGGCCGGGGCCACGGCCACGGTGCCGTGCTCGGCCAGGGGACGGACGCCGAACTCGCTGTCCGCCAGAGGGGTCTCGAGAAAGATGACGACGTACTCGGTGTCCATCACATCGCCGGGAGTGGGCACCTTATAATCGGTCAGCGAATCGTTGCGGATGCGTCCCTCGGGAGAATAGATCAGCTGCTCGCTCAAAGCGGCGCCCAGGCCGGTGGCCATGGCACCTACCAGCTGCCCTCTGGCCAGCTCGGGATTGACCACCCGTCCGACGTCGATGGCCGTGACCAGCTTGTCGATGCGGACCTCCCCGGTGCGCCGGTCCAGGCTGACCACCGCCCCCTGGCAGCCGAAGGTCCACTCGGCGGCCAGATGGCCCTGCCCCGTTTGAGGATCGGGATGCGTCAATCCCCGGGGAAGGTACCAGCCGCGCCCCACCACCGGCTCACCGACGGCCTGTCCATCCGACCGCATCGCGCCCATGGCCACCTCCGAAAAGGTCACCTCTGTCCGGGGATCCCGGCGCAGAAAGAGTTTCTCGAATCCATGTTCCACCCCATCCGGATCCACATCCCACAGCCGGGCGGCGATCTCCTTCATCTGCCGGATGGCATCCCGGGCCGCCCGGGCAATGGCGTTGCCCACCTTCCAGGTGGTGGTACTGGCCACGGTCTGCCACTCGTAGGGGCACACATCGGTATCGATGACCTGGCGGATGCGGATCTTGCCCGGGACCATCTTGAGGGCCTCGGCGGCCAGCTGGGAGAGGGCCGTGAAGGACCCCTGGCCCATCTCGGTGCAGCCCACCAGAACGTTGGCCGAGCCGTCCTCGGCGAATTTGATGATGGCTCCCGAGGCGGCGTTGGTGGACATCACCGGCGATTTCATGAAAGCGGCCAGCCCCGAGCCGGTCAGGACATGGGCGGATGTTTTCCTCTTGGCGGACGCGGCGCCCTTTTTCAGCTCCTTTTCCACCGCATCGATACATTCGCCGAACCGGGAGCAGGATGTATCCATCTTCTGGCCGAAGGCGTTCACCATTCCGGGGCGGAGGATATTGCGGCGGCGCAGATCCACGGGGTCGATGTCCAGCTCCCGGGCGATCAGGTCCATGTGCCGCTCGACCATCCAGTGCACCTCGGGATGGCCGTAGCCCCGATACGCTCCCACCGGCGGCGTGTTGATATAGACGCCGTAGGAATCCACCTCGACATGGGGAATGTGGTAGGGCCCGGTGGCGTTATGACCGGCTCCCTCGACGATGTTGATACAGTAATCGCCGTAGGCGCCGGCTCCGAAGATCAGCTCGATCTGCTCGGCCGCCAGGGTGCCGTCCTTCATCACCCCGGTCCGGATGGTCATCCAGCAGCCCCTTCCCAACACGGTGCCGGAGAACATCTCCTCCCGGGTCAGCACCAGGCGGACGGCGTGCCCCGGGATCCGGCGGGCCGCCCAGGCCACCAGAGGCTCGAGGGTGACATCCGATTTGCCGCCGAAGCCGCCTCCTAAATAGGGAACGATCACCCGGACATCGGCGTGATGCAGCCCGAAAGCCGCGGCCAGGCTGTGGCGGACGAAAAAGGGCGACTGGGCGCTGGTCCAGATCTTGAGACGGTCCCGGCCCGACCACAGGGCGATGGTCCCGTGCGGCTCCAGCTGGGCGTGGGAGATATGGGGAAACCGGAAGCGGTTCTCCACCACCCGGTCGGCCCGGCGGAATCCCTCCGTCAGCGAGCCTTTGCGCAGCCGATAGTGATGAAAGATGTTGCTTCCCGGACGGGGATGAAAGCTGGGCGCATGACGGTAATCGCCCAGGTCCGGATGAATCAGCGGGGCGCCCCGGGCCATGGCCTTCCGGGGATCCAGCAGCACCGGCAGGGGCTCATAGGTCACCTCGACGCGTTCCAGTGCGGCCCGGGCGGCCCCGGCGGTCCTGGCGACGACGGCCGCCAGCGGCTCGCCCACGTGACGAACGCGATCGACGGCCATGGGGGGCTGATCGAAGATGCAGGAGCCCAGCAGCACGGATCCCTCTCTCCCGGTCACCACCGCCACCACTCCGGGCATCTGCTCGGCCCGGTCGGTCTTCAGGCCGACGATGCGCGCGTGGGCCCGGGTGGAGCGGAGCACTTTCATGTGCAGCATGTTGGGCAGCCGGATGTCGGCCACATAGCGGGCCGATCCGGTGACCTTGTCGACCGCGTCCACCCTCGACAGACTCTCCCCTAAAGCGCGCGGCTCACTCATATTGATCTCCGAAAGCGATCAGAGCCTCCTGGAAGGATTCCATCGGCGCCCGCAGGATCCCGGCGCCCACCTGGCCGACGCCGGCCTCGCGGTGGGCGATGCCGGTATTGATGACGGGAAGGATGCCGGTCTCCACCACCCGGCGGATATCGATGCCCACCGGCACGCCCATAAAATCAAGGGCCGGCATCTGCAGGTCGCGGTGCCGGGCCACACAGATCTCGTACATCTCCCGGGTGGTATCCAGAGCGTCGGCCGGATGACCGCCGACGAACTTGACGATGGCCGGGGCCGAGGCCATGGCGAATCCGCCCAGACCGACCGTCTCGGTGATGGTGCTGTCGCCCAGGTCGGGATTGGCATCCGACTCGGTCCGGCCGGGGAAAAAGAGTCCCCTGGGAATTCCGGCCGGGGCCGTAAACCAGCGGTTCCCCAGGCCGGCCACCTGAAGGCCGAAATCGGTTCCGTTGCGGGCCATCAGGCTGATCACGGAACAGTCCCTCAGGCCGGCGATGGTATCGGCCGTCGCCTTGCAGGCGGCCATGGAGAGATTGAGGAAGAAGTGGGCGTTGCCGGCCATGAAATCGGTGATCTCCCTGACCACCGATCGCTCCAGATCGGATCCCAGCAGGTGCGGCAGCAGCTCTTTTAGAATGATGTGGCTGGCCGCCATGTTGCGGTTATGACATTCATCCCCCATCTGCAGGGCCTGGGCGATGATGTTCTTCAGATTGATCCCCCCGGCCCCCTCCAGGGCCCGGGCCAGACCGGGCCCCAGAACCAACTCGATCCACTTGAGCCGCTCGATGACCTCGCGGCTGTAAGCGCCGAATCGGAGGACCTTCCCCAGACCCTCGTTGAGAGTACAGAAGGCATAATTGCCGAAGGTCTTGTTGAGAACGACCCACACCGGCATCGACGGCGAGACGACCCCGGCCATGGGGCCGACGGCCTGATGGTGATGGCAGGGATCGAACCGTATGGTCCCGCCGGCGGCCAGCTCCTTGGCCTCCTCGGGCGTGGCGGCCAGCCCCTCGTAGATCAGGGCGCCGATCACGGCTCCCCGCACGGGCCCGCACATGCGGTCCCATTCAATGGGCGGCCCGGCATGCAGAATGGTCTGCGAGGTCATCCCGGGGATGGCCTCGGCAGCCGTGGCCACATCGACCAGAAACGGCTGGGAATCCATCAGCCGCTCGGCGGCCTGGGCATTGGCGCTATCGATACGCTCACCGATGGTCGGCAAAAGAACCTCCTGTGGTTCCCGGGGACGTCACAGCATCCCGGCAAGAAAAACCATTTGACGGCCGCGGCAGAGACCGAACGGCCGGTCACTGCAACTTTCTGAGAATCTCCAGCAGACGCGTGTCCCCCCCCGCCGGCGGCCGCCAGTCCACCTGGATCACGGGCACCTTCTGCTGACCGAGAGCATCCGCAAACCAGGACAGCCCCAGGTTGACGACCTTGAGTGGCGCTTGCAGAAGGTCGTTGGCCGCAGACCGGATCGGATCACGTCCCGGCTCCCTCGTTGCCCCGGAGAGATGAGGCATCTCCGGAACGGCTATTGGCTGTTCCCCCCGCAGGGCCACGTATACGGCGGTTCTCGCCGCCAGAGCGGCCGACGGCAGGACAACGATCCCGTTTTTTTGCAAGATCCGGTGCTGTTTCTCAAGATCCTGAGGGTCGCCTTTCGTTCCGCACAGAGAGGCCACGAAGCACAGATGGTCGGCCCGTTTCTCGGCCACCCGCCGGGCCTCCAGGACGGCCGGCAGAATGGCGCCGGCCGGGTCGGGGTGAGCACCGTATCCCAGGACGATGTCGAACAGGATGACGGCCGTCTCGGGATCCTCCGCCTCCTGAATGATGCGCCGGTTACGGGCCGTGAAATCGATCATCGGATGGGGCACCCCGGCCGTAAACTCATCGTCGCCCAGATCGATGAGCGTATCACCCCGGCTGACGGACACATCTTCCAGGCGCCTGCCGCCGGGCAGATGGATATTGGTGTTCAGCTCCGGGAGAAAAGACTTCAGGATGACGCCGGCCTCGGCGCAGAGCGAGCCGCCCGAAAACAGTCCCCGAATGGCGCGCTGCCCATCCTGAAGACGAGTCATCTCCCCGCCGGCCAGAGATGTGACCGCTGTGACCGTTTTCCTGAACAGATCGCTGACCGCTCCGGTCCGCCCTTTCAACTGCAGGACCCTCAGGACCGCGTCCTCAAGACATGCGGTCATGAAAAAATCCCCCGGCCGCTGTCTTTGACTCCCGTCGATGCCCTGGAAACAGATCACAGAGGGCTTGCCGATTCCGGACAGAGCCTCCAGAACCTTGTCCGCCGTGACACGGTCAGGCGGCTTGGAGATGAACACGATGACGTCCGTCCCCGGATCGGCTTCCAGGAGCTCGATGGCCTGGAGCGCGCCGATGGCGCCCACCGGCGCGGACAGATCCCGCCCGCCCAGCCCGATAGCATGGGAGATGCCCTCGTCGAAGCGGTCCAGCAGGGAACAGACCTCCTGGATGCCGGTGCCCGAGGCTCCGGCGATGCCGACGGTCCCCCGGCGGATGACATTGCCGAATCCCAGCACCCGCCCGCCCAGGATGGTGGTGCCGCAATCGGGGCCCATGACCATGAGATCTCGTTCAGCAGCCGTTTTTTTGAGGGCCACTTCATCATCGACCGGAACATGGTCACTGAAGATCATCACGTTCCGTCCGGCCTTCAGGGCGGTGCGAGCCTCACCGAACACGTATCGACCCGGCACGGAGATCAGCACCACCCCGGCCCCGGGCAGCCGCTCCAGGGCCGAGCCGAGGGTCCGTGGTGGCCGTTCTTCACCGGCCGGAGCGGCCGCAAGCCGCTGGGCCATCCACTCGCCGATTCGATCCACGGCGGCCTGCAGAGACTCCCCGGCCTCTGCCCTGAGGGCGATGATCAGATCATCCGGCCGGGCCTTTTCCCCGCCGGCATCCAGCAGTCCGGCATCTCTGAGCAGGTTTTTATTTTCCGGCGTACCCATGAGGGCCGCGGCTTCCAGAATTCCCGGCAACTGGCCGGCTCTGCTGGCCAGGGACATGAGGAAGACGGAATCGGCATAATTATTCTGTCTGATGATGTTTTTCAGGATCATGACGGTTCACCTTCGCCGCTCCGGGGTAACCGCGGAGAGACGGAATCGGGCGTCGCCGTGCGGCGCGCTTCCAGCGCCCGGTAGAGACGCTCATAGGCCTCGAAACTGTAAGGGCTGTTTTGAGTTTCCTTTCGATACTGGTCGACGGCCCGGTCCCACAGGCCCTGGCGGGCATACATGTTCCCCAGGTTGAGATGTACCCCGGAGACCTCAGGATCCGCCTGCAGCGCCCGATGATACAGCTCCAGGGCGGCCTCCGGGTCGTCCTGATCCAGTCGCAGGGCGGCCAGATCGACGTAGCTGTCGGCCAGCGTGGGATCGATCTCGATGGCCCGCTGATACTCACCGGCCGCTTCCGGCAGACGCCCCAGGGTGCCGAGATGCAGGGCATAGAAGCGGTGTGACTGAGCCATATGCCGGGCGCGGTCCAGAGAGGCCAGGGGCCAGTTGACCAGAACAGCGAAGACCGCCAGAGCCGCCAGGGCGGCGGACAACGGCCGATAGTGACGGCTTCGGACCCGGCCCCAGATCCACACCAGGGCTACGGCCGCAAAGACCATCAGGACCGGACAGATCTGCAGCCGGAGGCGCGAGATGACGAAAAAGGGGACGGTCCCCAGAGTGTAGGCCAGCACGAAGGACAGAAGGGGGAAGAAGTGGCGCCAGCGCCCCAGGCTCAGGAGCATGCCCAGCAGACCCAGGGGTCCGAGCACCGAAAAACCCAACAGCGGCCAGCGCAGCAGCGGCACGAACCGCCCCAGAAAATGGATATCCTCCACCTGGGGGATCTCGTAGGCATTCCAGAAAAACATGATCTTTCTGATCAGCAGTCCGATCGTAGTTCCGGGATGCGTCCGGACGAAATCCAGTCCCCGCCGGAACCAGAACCGGGAAACCTCCGAGGGTTTCAAAGGCCGGTCGGCATGGAGGTTGGCGATCTTAATGCCATAGATATCCTCGGACAGGTCCAATCCTTTGGGCTTGACATAATAACCGGTGGCCCGGATATGATTCCCGATGAAGAAATTCATTCCCAGATTGCTGGTGATCGGGACCACATCTCCGCCGGCTAAATAATTGTGGACCGCCATCGGGAAAACGACCACCAGCAGACCCAGAAACAGGGCCGTCACGGTTCGCAGCCGCATCCCGCGACCGATCCGTCCCCCCCCTCCCGGCAGAAGGGCGGCCGCCGCCAGAAAGGGGAAGAAGATCAAGATATTCGACCTCCCGACGGCCGCCAGCCCCAGCAGCAGACCGCAGACCGCCCATCGGTAGGCTCGCCGGCCTCGAAGGGCCCAATAGACGGCCAGCAGCAAGAGCAGGTGCAGGATGAGCAGCACCGTGGCCATCAGCAGCAGCCCCTCGTAGAAGATCTCCACGCGATAGACGGCACCCATCAGGGCGGCCAGCAGGCCCACGGCCGGGCCGCCCACTCTGCGGCCCAGCAGATACAACAATCCGCATCCGGCCGTGCCCAGCAGGACCTGAAACCACAAAAACAACTCGACGTACGGCCCGGCAAGGGCATACCATAAGGCCAGCAGATAGGGATACAGGGGCCCCATATAAAAAACCTGAGGACCGGGCTGGCCCTCAATGATGCGCAAGGCCCAACTGTGATAGTAGAGGGAATCGGAAAAGGCGTTGAAGAAGAGGTGCTCCCTGGCCTGGATCAGATAGATGATCCGCAAACCGAGGGCCAGGACAAGGATGGCCAGGAGCCACAGGCTCTTGCCGGTGAAACGAGGCTCTGGCCCGGTGTCGGCGCGGCTCGCTTCCCCCAGGGGCCTCATCATCTCTCCAGATGAGGCAGGGGTGAAAGCGCCAGCAGGATACCCAGCAGCACTTCAGAGCCGGAGGCGTCACCCTGCCGCAAGAGCGCCTTGACGCTGTCCAGTAGGGTGTCGGTCTCTTCGAAAAGGAACGCTCGAATGACGTTCAGAACGGGAGCGGCCATTCGTCCGGCGCAGGCGAAGGCCAATATATTGGTGCTGATAAAAGTGGTCCGGTGCCGGTTTCCATAGATATGATCGCAAAGCGATTCCAGGATGCTTTCCATCTCGGGTCCGTTGACCCGCTTGGAGACGGCCCCGAGGGCTCCGATAAAACCCAGCAGAACGTCGTCGCCGGATGGTGTCAGGCCTGAGCCCAGGCCGATCAATCCCTCCACCCCCTGCTGCAGGGCACCGTCGTCCTGTTCCAGAAAACCCGTTATCAGGTCGCGCAGCGCCGGCAGCGCCCGGCGGACCATCTCATCGAAGGGCTCCGCCTTGACCGGGTCCCATCGCCCGGCCACGATGTCCATTACGGAGGGCAGCAGGACGCCCAGCCCGCGTCCGGGCGACATCTCCGAGATGGCCCGGTCCACGGCCCGGAGATTGGTCTCCAGACGGCTCATGTCCACACATTCCAGACCGCCCGCCAGGCGGGGCCACCATTTGCGGGCGGTTCCGGTCCGCAGCCGGAGGTCGCCGGCGCCCAACTGCATCTGCGTCCCCTGCAATCGCACCGGCATGCCGGAGCGCAGCCCCAGGGAGATGAAATCCGTCCCCTCGGGCAGCTCGGTTACCACCGTATTGGGTCCGGCCAGGTCGGCCCCGGACAGGATGGACACCAGCTGCCCGCCGGACGTCCTGATGTTCAGGGCCTGCTGAAAGACGCTGTGGATCTCACCGGAGACATCGTTCAGGCCGAACCAGTAGGCCAGAAAACCGTCGATGGAGGTTGCTGTGAGTTCCATGCCGTCCGTTTCCCCTAAAATTCCTTGTCCCTGTCGTCCGATGATGCCAGCCAGGCCAGTAAAAAGTACATCTCTGAAAGGTGCTTGTCAAGAAAAAAGCCGGGATTCGAAAACCGCCCCGGGGGGCTCTTCAACCATCAATCTTCAGCCGGGCAACCTTCAACCGGGCAATTTTCAACCGTCATGCCCCATCTGACAGGCCGGCCTTGTTCAGCATCTCTTTGGAAATCCGATCGCCGGTCTCGATCAGCTGCTCCTCATCGACGTTCACCAGCCGGCCGTCCTGAACCACGATCCGCCCGTTGACCATGGTCAGGTCGACGCTGTGATCGATGCCCGAAAAGATCAGGGCGGCCATCGGGTCGGACAGCGCGCCGGTGTATTCCAGGCGGTTCATATCGATCATGGCCAGGTCGGCCGCCCGGCCGACCTCCAGGCTGCCCAGCTCCGGCCGTCCCAGCAGCCGGGCGCCGCCGCGGGTGGCCAGGTGGAGAACATCCCGGGCCGTTATGGCGGCCGCGCCGAAGGTCAGACGATGCATCAGAAGGCAATTACGCATCTCGCCGATCATGTCGGAAGAATCGTTGGAGGCGCTGCCGTCCACCGCCAGACCGATGGTGATGCCCAGGGCCATCATTTGGGGGACCCGGGCCACGCCGGATCCCAGCCGCATGTTGGAGGTGGGACAGTGGGCGATGGACGTTCCGGTCTCCGCCAGCCGGTTCAGCTCCTGATCGGTGAAGTGGATGCCGTGAGCGAAGGAGATGTCTTCTCCCAGCCAGCCAACATCCTCCATCAGCTCCAGGGGCCGCTGGCCATAGACCTCCCGGCAGTATTCTTCTTCATCTTTCGTCTCGGCGACATGGGTGTGACAGAGAACACCCTTTTCCCGGGCCAGCCTGACCGTCTCCACCAGCAGCTCCCGGGAGACCGAGAACGGCGAGCAGGGAGAAATAGCCACCCGGGTCATGGACAGCGGCGCCGGATCGTGGTGCCGGTCGATGACATCGCGGCAATCCCGGAGAATCGTTTCCTCGTCCTGAACCACGGAATCGGGCGGCAGCCCGCCCCGGGACTGGCCCCGCGACATGCTCCCGCGGGTGGGATGAAAACGGATCCCCAATTGACGCGCGGCCTCGACCTGGAGGCCGATGAGATCCTCATTGATGCCCTGGGGAAAAACATAATGCTGATCCAGGGTGGTCGTGCAGCCGGTCTTGAGCAGCTCTCCGCACCCCAGCAGGGTCCCGGTATGGACCGCCTCGGGAGTGAGATGCTGCCAGACCCGGTAGAGAGTCTTCAGCCAGTCGAACAGCTCGGCATTCTGGACGGCCGGAATATTTCTCTGCAGCGTCTGATAGAGATGATGGTGGGTGTTGACCAGGCCGGGGATGATCAGGCAGGTGGAGGCGTCGATGACCCGGGCTCCGGGGGCCTCGATCCCTTCTCCGATTTCGGCAACCTGACGACCCCGGACGAGCAGGTCGACTCCCGACAGGCGGTCGTCACGGTCGTTCATGGTGACCAGATGAAAGATGTTGCGGAACAGGATCTCGTTTTCAGCGCTCATCGGCGGGCCTTCGTCGGTTTGCATTCCTTCAACGCCGCCAGGACCCTCTCCGGCGTGAACGGCACCTCCCGCAGGCGGGCGCCGGTGGCATGATAGATGGCGTTGGCGATGGCCGGAGCGGGACCGTTGGCCGGTATTTCCGAGACCGACTTGGCCCCGAAGGGGCCGGTCGGCTCGAAGCTTTCCACCAGGATCACCTTGATGGGCGGCATATCGGCGGCGGAAAGGATCTTATAATCGAGGAACCGGGGATTGCGCATCCGTCCCCGGGCATCGAAATGATATTCCTCGGTGAGAGCGTACCCCAGCCCCATGTGGAGCCCTCCCAGGGTCTGTCCTTCAGCCTGCTGGGGATTGATGGCCGTGCCGCAGTCGACGGCGGCGACGTATTGCAGCACCTTGACCTGTCCCGTCTCGGTATCCACCGCCACTTCGACAAAATGGGCCGAGAAGGGCGGGGGGCAATCATAGGAGATATGAGAGGCCGTGGCCATGATCTGCTCCTGGTCCTCCTCGTACAGGGCATTCATGCAGATCTCTCCTAACGACAGCTTTTTGCGCCGGCCGACGACCAGACCGTCCTGCAACATCAGATACTGCTCCTCCTCCCCCAGCATCCGGGCCGCCCTGGCCACGATCATTCGGCGCACCTTTTCGGCCGCCTTCTTGGCCGCCATGCCGGTAATATAGGTGGTGCTGGAGGCGTAGGCGCCGGTGTCATAGGGCGTCAGGTCGGTGTCCGACGACAGGACCTGGAACCGATCGGCACGGGTGCCCAGGACCTCGGCGGCGATCTGCGACAGAATGGTATCGGATCCGGTGCCCAGGTCGGTGGCTCCGGTCAGCAGGTTGAAGGATCCGTCCTCGTTGAGCTTGATGGTCACCGCTCCCATATCGATGCCCGGAATGCCGGAGCCCTGCTGCAGCACGGCCAGGCCCACTCCCCGCCGCACGGGGCCATCATCCTTTTTCCGGCCGCGTTTCTCCTTCCAGCCGATCTCCTTCATGCCCCGGCGGATGCATTCCCGGACCTGGCAGCTTTTCAGCACCTGTTTGACGCCTTCCCGGCCCTCTCCCAATTTTTCCAGCAGAGCCGGGGCATCGCCCACATCCACCAGGTTTTTCAGCCGCATCTCGACCGGGTCCATGTCCAGCCGGGCGGCCAGCTCATCCAGGGTGGTATCCAGGGCAAAGTATCCCTGAGGCGCGCCATATCCCCGGATGGCCCCGGCCACGGGCAGATTGGTATAGACGGCGGTGGCCTTGAAGTGCACGTTATTGGTATCCGGCTGGTACTGTTTTGTCTTGTACAGCGGCAGGGTCTTGCTGCCCGTGTTGCACTGCACGGTGAGCGCGTGCGAGCCGTAGGCGCCGGTATCGGCCAGCACATCCAGCTCCGTGGCCGTCAGAAGCCCATCCCGGGTGGCCCCCACTTTGCAGCGCAGGACCTGACCGTGGCGGGTCCGCGATGAGGCGAAGACCTCCCGGCGAGACAGACGGATGCGCACCGGACGTCCGGTCTTCATGGTCAACAGGGCGCAGACGGGCTCCAGCAGGATCTCCTGTTTGGCCCCGAAACCACCGCCGATACGCGGTTTGATCACCCGAATGTGTCCCGCCGGCAAATCCACCAGCGGGGCGATAATGCGGCGGACGTGAAACGGCACCTGGGTGGAGGTCAACACAACCAGACGTCCCGATTCATCCAGGTAGGTGATACAGACGTGGGGCTCGGTATGACTGGCATGGACCCGCCCGACGCGAAAACGGTTCTCCACCACGACATCGGCCTCGGCAAATCCGCGTTCCGGATCGCCGTCGGTGACCTCCACCTGAGCGGCGATGTTCTTCTCGGGAACCGAGATGCCGTTGGCCGAGGGGATCTCGTGGATCCTGGGCGCATCCGGAGCCATGGCCCTCTCCATATCCAGGACGGCCGGCAGAAGATCATATTCCACCTCGATCCTGGCCAGAGCTCTGCGGACGATGTCCGGCGAATCGGCCGCCACGGCCGCCACGGCATCGCCGACATAGCGGACCTTGTCATCCAGCACGAAGGTGTCCTTGGGCGAGGGCTCCGGCGCGCCCTGACCGGCGGTGGTATACTGAATGCGGGGCAC
>CAZOYL010000053.1:0-16647 GCA_964584035.1 uncultured Gemmatimonadota bacterium
CTGGCTGTTCGAGCACCTGGACGGATTCGAACAGGATCCCCGGGTGGTGGTGGGCCATGACTTCCGCTATTACTCCCAGAACGTCAAGAACGCCTTCGTGATCGGTCTGATATCCAGCGGCGCCCAAGTGGTGGACGCCGGGCTGCTGCTCTCCCCGGCCCTGTACTTCGCCCAATACCACCTCAAAATTCCCGCCGGGGCGATGATCACGGCCAGCCATAACGAGAACGGCTGGACCGGGGTGAAGCTGGCCCAGGGACTGTCCAAGACCTTCGAGCCCAAAGAGGTCAAAGAGTTTCGTGAGATCGTCGAGGGCGGTCAATTCCGGGAGGCGGCCGGACAGTATGGTCGGGTGCAGGGCATCCGGCGTGCCTTCATCGACGACCTGGCCTCCCGGGCGAAGACCAAGCGCTCCCTTAAGATGGTGGTCAACACCGGCAACGGCACGGCCGGGGTGTTCGCGCCGGAGGTCTTTCGGCGGGCCGGTTTCGAGGTGGTCGAGGTACACACCGAGCTGGACTGGAATTTCCCCAACTACAATCCCAATCCGGAGAACATCGAGTTCCTCAAATCCATCGGCGAAGCGGTGCGAAAAAACAAAGCGGACCTGGGCGTGGGCATCGACGGAGACGGCGACCGCCTGGGCATCGTGGACGACCACGGCGAGGAGGTGTTCAGCGACAAGGTCGGCCTGCTGCTGGCCAGACACCTCATTCCTCAGGCGAAGAAAGCCGGCCGGGAAGCGAAGTTCGTCATCGACGTCAAGTCCACCTACCTGTTCGAGAAAATGGTCAAACCTCTCGGGGCGGAGATCATCTGGGAGAAAACCGGTCACTCGTATATCAAGGCGGCGGTGCGCCGCGAGAAGGCCACCGCCGGTTTCGAGCGCTCCGGCCATATGTTCTTCAGCTCCCCCTGGGGACGGGGCTACGATGATGGTATCCTGGCCGGGCTGCTGTTCGCCGCCATGCTCTCGGAGGAAGACAAACCGTTATCGAGCCTTCTGTCCGAGCTGCCCAGGACTTACCAATCACCCAACATGCAGCCCCATGTAGATGACACAGTAAAGTACGAGGTGGTGGCTAAACTGCAGGCTCAGTATGAGGAAGAGCATAAGAAGGGTAACAAGCTGGCCGGGGCGGCCATCAAACGGCTGATCACCATCAACGGCATCCGGGTGCAGTTTGATGACGACAGCTGGTGCCTGGTGCGGGCCTCCTCCAACACCCCCACCCTGGTGGTTCTGGGAGAGTCCTTCACCTCCCGAAAGCGGCTGTACGAGATGATGGACGAGGTTTTCGCCCGGCTGAAATCCTTTCCCCGGGTGGGCCAGTTCGATCAGCTGATGCCGCCCTATCCGGGCGAAGACGATGTGAAGCGCTGAAAAGAGGGAAAAAAGCCGGCCTCGCTCGAGGCCGGCTTTCGCTTGCCATCTGAACCCCCTTTACCGCCCCGCTCGCCCCCGGCCCCGTGCTGCAGCAGCCTCCTGGAGCACAATATCGAACTCTCCCACCGCGGCCGAGGCCGCCGATTTTTCTCCCGTCGAGCCGACCGCCCTGACCACGTAATAGTGATTCGTTCCCGGGTCTTTCAGGGCCGCACCGGCATCCTCGAAAAAACATTCCGTGGTGCCGCCGAGCGAATCCTCGGTCGTAGGAACGAAGTGCGGATCGGTCTGGCGATAGACGGTGTAATGGTCCACCACCATGGGCAGCCCCAGCTGATCGACCGTCACCGGCGACCAGGCCAGCCGGATGATGCTGTCCGCCAGGGCTGCGGCCAGGTCCGTGACCGGCGCCGGCGGCCGGGCCGCCGCGGTATTATACCGCAGAACCAGCAGGTCCTCGTCGTAGCAGACCACGGCCACATCCAGGGCTCCGTCGCCATCAGCATCCAGCGAGCACAGGCCCATGGGCTTGTCGCCCGCCGGGAAGGATTGCCGGTGCTGAAACCGGCCGCCGCCATCGTTGATCATGATGGTGACGCTGTCCCCCGCAGCCCGGGATACGGCCAGATCCTGACAGCCGTCGCCGTCCAGATCGGCCAGCGAGATCCCGGACGGCTGGCCGGCCAGCGAGTAGGCTGAATCGGCGGCGAAGGTGCCGTCGCCCAGGCCGTGCGATACCATCACCAGGTCATCTTCCAGGCCGGCGAACACCAGATCCAGAAGTCCATCTCCGTTCAGCTCGCCGACGGCCAGGGCCCTGGGCATTCCCTCCAGGGGATATTTCGTCTGCCCGGCGAAGATGCCGGCGCCCCTGTTGAACAGGACCGAAAAGGTGTTCTCCACCCAGTTGGACACCACCAGGTCGAAATCGCCGTCGCCGTCCACATCCCCCGCCCCCACGCCACAGGGCACATTGCCCACCGGGTAACGGACCTGACGGCTGAAGTCGCCGGTTCCATCGTTGAACAGCACGGAGACATCATCATCGCCGGCATTGACGGCAGCCAGATCGGGGTCGCCGTCGCCGTCCAGATCGGCGGCACACAGGTCGTAAGGACTGTTTCCCACCGCAACGTTTGCCTCCAGGGAGAACACGCCGCCCTCATTGCGCAGCACGCTGACGGTGTAGTCCCAGGCGTTCACCGAGGCCAGGTCCAGGTCGCCGTCGCCCTCCAGGTCGAGGGGACAGACCCGAACGGGCCCGTCATCCACCCGGTAAAGGCTGTCCATAACAAATCCCCCGGCCCCGTCGTTGAGGAACACGCCCACCGAGCTGGCCTGATAGTTGGCCGTGACCAGGTCCACCAAACCGTCGCCGTCCGCATCGGCGGCAGTCACTCCCTGAGGCGTGTTGCCCGCCGCCCAGCTGGTGTCGCGGTCGAACAGCCCCTGCCCTCCGGCGGCGGCGAAGAAGGACCATCCGTAAGCGGCATTCATGGAAATGCCGATATGGCTTTTCAATCCGAACGTCAGCATGGCGGTGATCGTCTCCCCGCAAGCGAAGGGCGCCGCGGAGGAGAAGATCGCTGTGGAGTCAGCCGGGCCGGCCGCCACCGTACCCGGGTGCCACCCGGTCTGAGATCCGCAGACGATGAAGACCGAATCGCTCAGGGTGGACTCATCCAGCGGGCTGTTGAACTCAACGGTCAGATCCCCGCCGGCCGGCACATCGTTCTGATGACGAGCGGGTGAAGTGGCCAGAACCTTCAAGGCGTCGATGTTGAGAAACACGGCGACATCTCCCGAGAGGGCGTTCCCGGCGGCCACGTCGGGATCGCCATCGCCGTCCAGATCGGCGGCGCAGAGAGAGACGGGGTCGGCGCCCGCGGCGGCAGCGTCCTCCACCTGAAAGGTGCCGTCGCCCTGGTTGCGCATCACCCTGACCGCGTCGTCTCCGGCACAGGCCACTGCCAGATCGCCGTCCTCGTCGCCGTCCAGATCGGCCGCCCGGACACACAGGGGCTGATCCCCGGCCGCGTAGAGACTGTCGGCAACCAGAAGGCCGGCGCCGTCATTGATGAAGATGGCGACATCGTCGGAATTCCTGTTGGCCACGGCCAGATCCAGACGGCCGTCGCCGTTCAGATCGGCCGCACACAGGCTGTGGGGCCCGTCGCCGGTGCCATAGGTCACCGGCGGGGCGAAGGTACCGTCGCCACCGTTGATCAAGACCGAGACGTCATCGGACTCGAAATTGGCCGAGATCAGATCGACATGACCGTCGCCGTTCAGATCACCGGCGGCGATGCTCCGGGGCGTGTCGCCGACGCCATAATCGATCGCCGGTGAGAAGCTGCCGCCGCCATCGTTGAGCAAAACGGAAACCCGGTCATAGAGACTTCCGGCCACCGCCAGATCGGGATGGCCGTCGCCGTTCAGATCGGCCACCGCCAGGTCTCTGGGCCGCTGGCTGGTGCCGTATGATTGAGCGGCGGCAAAGGTGCCGTCGCCGTCGTTGAGCAGGACGGAAACCTGGTGAGCGCTGGAATCGGCGGTCACCAGATCGATATACCCGTCGCCGTTCAGATCGTCGGCCTTCAGGCCTCTGGGACAGGAGCCCACCGGGCAGGTCCCATCGAGGGTGAACTGTCCCTGGCCGTCGTTGGACCACAGGGAAACCTGATCCAGACCCAACCCGGCCACCGCCAGATCCACATCGCCGTCGCGGTCGAAATCCGCCCCGCAGATGGCGCCGGGATCCAGCCCGGAGCCGAACAGGGCGGCGCTGTCCAGGATCCCGCTGCCGCCGGGCGCCAGGGTCCGGAAGGACCAGGACCAGCCCCCGCTGACCGGAGTGCCGGCGGCCGAGCCGGCCGCCGTGGTGACCTGTACGCCGATCCTCTCTCCGGGGAAAAGATCCTCGACCGGATCCAGGGTGGCCGTCAGGCTGCCGGGGTCATAGGTCACCGCCGTGGTGTACCGCCCCCGCAGCTCGCCCCGGACCAGCAGGGTGCTGTCGTTCAGGGCGGCCGGATCCATGGGGCGGTCGAATCGGATGGTGATATCGCCCGCCGCCGGAGCCAGATAGACATTGGCCTCGGGCGCCGTGGTCACCACCTGCGGCGTGGGGGCCATGCCGGCCCGCCTCAGGGCCGGATCGCCGTACAGGCAGAAATCATACATGTTCTGGTAATTCTGCCAGTTATGTGTCCAGCAGAAATACTTCGAGTCGTACAGCGCGGTGCCCACCGGCTGATTTTTATTGACCAGGTGATCGTGGAAATAATAGGACAGCGACTCGATTCCGCCGTCGTTCTTCTGGGCCCAGCCGATGATGCCATAGGACACCCTGGTGGCGGCCACGGCTCCGGCGGAACCGTTCCCAATGAGCTCCCGGGCCAGATGAGAATACTCCGGATGCCCGTTCTCGCAGGAGGCGCAGAAGACGATGGACGGATGGTCATCGTCCAGGGAAGAGACGTCGGAGACGGCGAAGAAATACGGCCAGCTCATCTCGTTCGATTCCGGCACGCCGTCGCCGTCGTCCCAGCTCCAGTACTTACGCCAGGCGGCATCGTAGGAGCCGTGCGCGGCCCAGGCCACGACGCCGTAATCGTTGGCCGACCACCGGGCGACCACGTTGGCGTTGGTCAGGGAATCGTCACAGGACAGCCCGGAAGGCGCCAGGCCCGATTTCTCGTAGAGGGTGGTCACATCCCAGCCGCCGAAGACGTCCTCGATCATCCGCTGGGCCGCCCAGGCGCCGTCGGTGGCCGGATATCCAGAGCGGTCCTCGTTGGCGAAGTTGATGAAGGCGCCCAGCAGAAGGGCGCTGTTCTTCCAGCTGCCGGTGTCGCTCTCGGCGGCCACCAGCTTATCGCAGATCCCGGCCAGGGCGCCTGAGCTGCTGTAAGGAATGCGGCCCACAGAGACCTCTGCCATGAGATCGATGGCATCCTGGCCGGGCTCACCGTAGTAGTGATCTCCATCGGAGTCCCACCCGCCGGTCAGGTCGGCGTAATAATAATCGGTCGGCACGGCATTGGTATGGCCGCTGGGATAGCAGGAGCGCATCGGAATGAGGTCGACATTCCCGGCCAGCAGCACGTACTCGATGCCCCATTCGGCGTATTTATCCGCCAGGAAGTTACGGATCTTCTCGGCCAGGTCCCAGCCGCCGTACTGGCTGGAGATCCAATCGGTGGTCACCACGGCGACGCTGTGGCCCAGCTCCTCCTTCCAGTCGATCAGGCCCGACAGGGCACCCTGAAGATCCGAAGTGGTGATGATGACGTAGTCGCTGGCGGTCTTGGCCGGCGGCAAGCGGCCCTCCCGGCGGTACCAGTCCCGGGCCTGGGCCGGATTGTCCAGCAGTTCCAGGCGGTCGTCATACGGCGCCGGGTCCGCCAGGGCCTCCTGAACCTGACGATCAAGCGCCGTTCCCGGCCGCGGCCGCTCGTATTCGACCACCACCACGGCCCGGCGGCAGAGGAGCAGCTGCCGGCTGACCGGCCTGTAGGCGAAAGGTGAAAAGGCCACCCGCAGGACAGTGATCTGACGCAGCCCCCCGGCACCCAGAGACTGCCCGGCCGCCGCCGGATAGGCCTGGTTCGATTCGTAGACCGCATCGTGCGCCGCCTGCCAGTTTTGCCGGCTGCTCAGAATCGCCTCCCGGTCGGCGTCCAGGGGGATGACGCCGGGAGCCGCCGGAATGCGGAAGTCGCCCGCGACCGCCTGATCATGCGCTCCCTGGACATTCACGGAGGTCACCCGGGATCCCGGAGGGAGGGCAAAGTGATACACCCGCATGGGCAGCCGGGGCGTTCCCGGTTCCCCCCGGAGGGTGTATCCGGACATCTCGATCTCGTGGAATCCCTCATCCGTCTCCTCGATATGGTAGGGCCCGGCCGACATGATGAAGGTGCTCTGTTCGGCACCGGCGCCGGAGATGATCAACAGGGACAGGAAAAGGATCACAATGGGCAGGCCGGTCTGTCTGGCGGACATGAATATCTCCTCGAATAGATAGGTTGATTCCTGACGGTCGAGAAAAAGGGCGGCCGAAGGATGGCAGACTCGCTCATGCCCGACGCGCCCTCTCTTTCATTTTAGCACATCAGCTCTGTTGCGTCAAGAGTTTTGTTGTTCGGGGGCGATCCTGCGGCCGCCGGGCCCGGCTCGCCGCCGAAAAAAAAGGCCGCTCCCGAAGGGCGGCCCGTCACACCTATCCAAGCGATCGCGATTCCGGCCGAAGAATCATTCTTTCGGAATCCGCTCGGCGACCTCATCGATCTGTGCCGACAGCTTCTCAAATCCGTCAGTGTCCCACCGGTCCATACCGGCCTCCTGCAGGCGTTCCCCTGCCCGCCGTAAGTATTCCAGAGCCTCCGGCAGGTCCTCCCGCTGGAGGGCCAGCTCGCCCAGCTCCCGGCAGCTATGGCCGATCCATTCGGCGGCGGCGGGGCTCTGCTCGGAGGCATAGAGCCGCTCCGACCAGGCCAGCACCGGCCGTATCCATTGGGCCGCCACCTGGTGCTGCCCGGTCATCCGATAGGCGTGCCCCACCGACCAGTCGGCGATGAGCTTGTTCATCTCCCCGCCCAGCTTCCAGTGGTATTCCCTGGCCGTCAGGAGAGCATCCAGGGATTCCTGGTATCGACCCAGATCATCATAGGTCCAGCCCAGGTTATTCCACAGCGGCCCCAACCAGCTTTCGATACCACCCTGCTCGGCGGCCGCGATGCCCTTCCGGCCCCACAGGATCTGCTCCTCGGGAGGAGCCGTGATGGCCACCATGTGAGCGGCGTCGACGGCCCGTTCGTGCAGATCGTGCCGCAGGCAATACTCATACATCTCCCGAAAGGTGATCGTAGCCGTCTCCAGCTGGTCGTCAGACCACTCGAAACGCCCCCGGACCCCCAGATAGCGCGACCAGGCTATGGGCATCTGATCGGTGACGATCTCGGCGGCCATCATCAGCCAGTGGCGGCCCTCATCCTTTTGATCCATCTTCAGATAGCAGCGGGCTGCCTGAGCCCGGGCCTCGACCTGAAGGCCCACCACCATCTCCTGTTGGGCCGCTTTGTCGGCGATCTTATAAATCTCCAGGGCCTGCGCGTCATCTCCCTGCCGGAAAATGCCATCGGCCTGCTCCAAGAGCTGCTGGGCCGGGGAAACCGCCTCTGCGGCCGGCATCTCCGGCTCATCAGCCCGGGCAACGGCCAGCAGGAGCGGGCCGATCAGAACCAGGATATTCAGGGAACGTGCCGTCATTTCGACCTCCCGGTGAGAAGTTTACCGTCGCGATCCGTCCGGCTCACCTGTTCCAGAAGTGCTCCGGCGGCACCCTGCCGCCTGCCCCGAAGACGATGCCCTCCATCTCCAGCAGGGCTCGCTTCATGGCCAGCCCGCCCCGGAACCCTCCCAGGTGCCCGCTTTCCCGGATACATCGATGGCAGGGGATGATCAGGGGAAAGGGATTGCGGGCTAACGCATTTCCCACAGCCCGGGCCGCTCCGGGGACGCCCAGGCGCTCGGCCAGGCGCCCATAGGTGGTCACCCGGCCCCGGGGGACCTGAAACTCGGCCGGCAACACGCGCCGCTGAAAAGGCGTGCAGACTTTAAGATCGAGCAGCTCCAGGGAGAAAACCACCGGATCCCCCTGGAGAAAGCGGCCGATCTCACCGGCCAGACGGTCCATGACCGGACGGGCAGCCGGCCGCGCTCCCGGGAACCGCTCCCGGAGAACCTCATCGGGCCCGCCGGCCTCGCCGGGCAGGATGACGGCGGTCACCCTGGCGCCGCCGGCCGCCGGCCGCCAGATCAACAGGATGGGTCCGAATCGCGAGGGAATGGATCGGTAGCCGATAATCTCCGGGCGCACCTTGAGCCTCCTCCCTGTGGAAGATGCCACGGCACCACCGCCGCGGATGAACATCAAGCGCTCATCCCGGGAGCAAAGAAAAGCCCTCTCCGGCGTTGAGAGGGCCTCACGGCTCATCCTTCAGGCATCATGGTCCATGCTTCAGGCTTCATGCTTGACGACCGAACGCTGCCGGATGCATCTTTAGCCTGTCTTCTTCTGACGCGGTAAAAATCTGGTCAGTATCAGGGCCAGGCCGGCGGCGATCAGCAGAATGGACACCACTGACACGCCTGGATCGGCCAGCTGCCACAGAGCGCCGACGATGAACAGCAGACCGGCCACCAGCCAGAACCTCTCCAGGTGCAGATTCAGCACCATCCGGGACAGCTGAACGCCCAGCATGATGATGCCGATGCCCAGCAGTGCCACGCTGGCTTGAGCCCTGGCCAGCAGGACGATCCCCAGCCAGATGAGGAATAATCCCCAGCCGATGGCGTCCAGTTTGCTGACCAGATCGTTATTCTTTTCTGCCGCGGACGGAGCGGATTTTTTCACCGCGACGTCCTGCGGCATCTCTTTCTTCTCAACACCTTGTTTTTCAGCACCTTCCTCAACCACAGGACACCTCCTGAGGAATGTCATCGGCACGTTCATTTCTGAAGCCACCTAAAGTCTATGGAATTTCTGTCGGATTGTCAAGAAAAATTCTCTATTTCATCAACACCATCTTCCGCGTCTCGGCGAACCTTCCCGCCCGCAGGCGGCAGAAATAGACCCCGCTGGCCAGACCGGACGGGTTCCAGCGAACCACATGCCGGCCGGCCGGCTGTTGGGCATTCACCAGCGTGGCCACCTCCTGACCGCTGACATTGAAAACCTTGATCACCGCATGTTCATCCCCCGGCAGCTGATAGCCGATCTCGGTGGCCGCATTGAAGGGATTGGGGAAATTCTGATTCAGCGCGAACGCCACCGGCGCAGCGGGTCCTTCACCGTCCCCCCCCACCGGCGTCAGACCCAGGCTCAGCCTGGCAACCCAGATATCCCAGCCGCCGTTATAGTCATTATCGAAGGCGCCGGATGTGGTCGGAAAATCGGAGCAGTGCGTTCGGCCAACGGCGCAGGCAAAGCCCTGTGGATCGATGTCCACGGCATTGCCCCGGTCACCGGACCCGTCGCCGCCGCCCAGGAAGGTGGAATAGATCAAAGCGCTTCCGGCGGCGTTCAGGACGGTCACAAAGGCGTCATCAAAGCCACCATTGTGCGTCTGGTCGAAGGCTCCGGACGTGGTGGGAAAATCATCCGACTTGGTCTCGCCCACCAGGCAGGCCCGGCCCACACCATCGATGGCGATGCCGTGTCCATTGTCCCCGCTGTCGCCTCCCAGCAAGGTGGAGTAAACCAGATCGGTTCCCTCCGGATTCAGTTTGGTGACGAAAGCATCATCGTAAGAACCATCGTGAATTTCATCGTAGGCCCCCGATGTCGTCGGGAAATCGGTCGATTTGGTATAACCCACCAAATACGCGAATCCGTCATCGTCCACGGCCAGACCGTCGATCTGATCCCAGTCTTTTCCTCCCAGGTAGGTAACATAGGTGGCCTTGCTGCCCGATTGATCGAACTTGGCCACGAACCCGTCGGCCGTCCCGCCCAGATCTGTATCCCAGGCCCCTGGAGTGGTGTCCAGATTGCCGGATCCGGTCCGGCCGGCCAGATAGGCGCAGCCATCCTTGTCCACGGCGATATCCTGACCGTGCTCCCAGCTGGAACCCCCGATATAGGTGGCATAGATCAGCTCGCTGCCGAGGTTGTTCATCTTGACGACAAAAGCATCGTAGTTCCCCCGGCTGTGAGTGGTGTCGAAAGCGTCGGGGGTGACCGGAAAATCGTCCGACCGGGTGCTTCCCGAAACGTATATGTTGCCATCTCCATCCAGGGTGAGATTCCAGGCGTTATCCAGCTGGCCGCCACCCATAAAAGTCCCCCATCGGAGCACGTTCCCCTGGGCGTTCAGTTTGGCGATAAAAACGTCGCTCTGGCCGTTGAAACTGGTGTCGAAGGCTCCCGCCGTGGTCGGGAAATAGGCGGTGCTGGTCGTTCCGGTCACGTAAGCGTTCCCCGACGCATCCACGGCGATCCCCCAGCCCTCCTGGGTGTCGCTGATATATCCGCCCCCGCCCAGAAAGGTGGAATAGACCAGCTCCGATCCATAGGGGCTAAAACGGGTCACAAAGGCGTTGCTGCCGCCGTTGCTGTAGCTGCTGTCATAGGTTCCCGACGTCGTCGGAAATGCCGCCGAAGTGGTATAGCCGGTCAGGTAGATGGTGCCGTCCTTCCCGGTGGCGACGGCCAGGGCATTTTCGCTCACGTCCGTCCCCAGATAGCTGCACCAGGCCAGCTGATCCCTGGAAGCCTCTCCCGGGGCACCCAGAAACAGAACGGCAACGACACATACGGTCAACGTTCTGAAACCATACATCCCTTTCCTCCCCCTTGGACGGGGCTTGCGCTTGAACATCCCTTTACCTGATCAGCATCATCTTGATGGCCTGCCGCTGCCCATCATAATCCAGCCGACAGAGATACATCCCGCTGGTTACCTGGCGCCCGGCATCGTCCCGGCCGTCCCAGCTGAGGACATGTTCGCCGGCCGGATAGCGACCGTGCGTCAACCGGCGCACCCGCTGCCCGGAGGCATTGAAGATCTCCAGGAACACCGGGCCCGGATCGGACAGCTCGAAACGGATCCGGGTGGAGGCATTGAAAGGATTGGACCAGTTCTGAAAGAGACGAAAGCCGGCCGGTCCGTTCCTCCGCTCCGGCCCCCCGGCTACCGGCACCTGGTGGCCGGGCGCCAGCATGGCGATGATGGCGTCCTCATCTCCGGCCAGAGCCTCCTGGAAAGCACCGCCGGTGGCGGGGTAATCCGGCGAGCGGGAATATCCGGTATAATAGACCCGGCCCTGGGGCCCGAGGGCCAGATCCCAGGCGTAATCGGACTCCAACCCGCCGATATAGGTCGAATAGAGCAGCTCTCCCCCGGTGGAGTCCAGAGCGCACAGAAAGATATCTCGTTCCCCACCGTGCACCTCATCGAAGCTTCCCAATGTGACCGGGAAATCCGGCGAATCGGTGAATCCGGCCACCCAGGCGCGCCCGGAATCGTCCACCGCGATGCCATAGCCACTCTCGGTCCCCTCTCCGGTCAGGAAGGTGGAATAGACCAGGCTCCGGCCCCAGGGATCCAGCCGGGTCACGAAGGCGCTGACGTCGGAAAACCCCATGCTGTCCTGAAAAGCGCCGGGAGTGACCGGAAAGTCGGAGGAATAAGTATAGCCGGTCACCAGGGCGCCTGCGGCGGCGTCCAGGGCGATGCTCCGGGCGGCGTCCCGGAATCCGCCGCCCAGCAGGGTGGCGTAGCGCAGAGAGGCGCCGTCGGGTCCCAGACGCGCCACGAAGGCGTCCGTAGGGCCGATGAGGACGCTGTCGAAGGCGCCAGGCGTGGCGGGAAAATCCAAGGAGAAGGTGTAGCCGGTGACAGAGGCGCATCCGGAGTCGTCCAGGGCGATGCCCCAGCCGTACTCATCGGAGCTCCCCCCCAGGAAGGTGGCATAATCCAGGGCCTCCAGGGACGAGCGCAACCGCGCCACAAAAGCGTCCGAGGCCCCGTCGAGGGCTCGATCGAGGGCCGTCGGGGTCGCCGGAAAGTCGGCCGAGCCGGTGCTGCCCACCGTGAAGACCCGCCCGGAATCATCGGCCGCGATCTGATAGCACCACTCGTCGCCACCGCCGCCCAGCAGGGTGGCGTGGAGGAGCAGACCGGTCGAGTCCAATATGACCACAAAGGCGTCGGAGTCGCCCTCCAGAGTGGTGTCGAGGGCGGCGGGGTCCACCGGAAAATCGGCCGAGCGGGTCAGTCCGGCGACACAGATGCGGCCTATCCCGTCCAACGCCAGGCCATTGCCCTCATCCCATGCCTGTCCCCCCAGCAGGGCGGACCAGACCAGGCTGCCGTCCTCGGCGTTCAGGTGAGCCACGAAAACGTCGCGGTCGGCCGCGACGGTATCGTAGGCGCCCCCGGTGGTGGGGAAATCCTCCGACTCGGTAAAACCACTCACCCAGACACCTCCGTCGCGATCCACGGCGATATCATATCCGTTGTCCGGACCCGCACCGCCCAGGAAGGTGCTCCAGATCAGCTCCTCGGGACCGCATCCGGCGGTCCTGCCCCAACACAGGCAGGCCGCCAGGGTCAGAAGGACGATAACCGGATATATCCTCAAACCGGCTGGCATCTTGTCACTCTCCCCCGGCCAGGGAGATGATCAGCGGCCTGTCCTTGCTCCACTTGCCGACCTCGAAACCCACCAGGTCGTCCTCCCTCAGGCGGTAGCGGCCCCTGACCGCCGTCCGGTCCTCACCTTTCTCCTGATAGCAGCTCGGCGCCGGCTCGGTAATGGTCCCCAGGGCAGTGACGATGCGCAGCCGGCCCTGGTCGTCAACGAAGATGCTGTCGGCCCCCTCGTAACGGAAGGCGATCTGATCCACCCGGGCTTTCGGCTGAACGGTCAGCCGGGGAGCCAGGCGGCCCGCCTGTCCACGATAGGTCAGATCGATGCCGGAATAGAGATCCCGGTAGACGATACTGCTGAAGGTGCGGATATTGGTCTTCCATTGGTCCGGATCCTTGCCCCGAAAGATATTCACCTTCCCCTGCAGCTCGCCCAGGCCCTCCAGCACCAGGTCGTCATCGGCCCCCTCCAGCTTCATCCGCACCACCACGCCCCGGCGCCGGACGGCGGTGTCCGGCTCGGCCGTCTCCGGCCCCTCCCCGGGATGCCGGCGGTCGGGCCGGGCGGTCTGCTCAACCACATCGTAGACCACCTCTTCCGGCGTGAAGTAGACCGTCCCCCGTGAGCCGCGCAGGTAGAACCGGACCGGCTGAGCCACCTGACCGTTGTTCTCGGTGAAGGACAGCGGCAGTTGACCGTAAGCCTGGACCGCCTGGGCCTGCGGCGCTTCCGGCGCAGCGGCGGCTTTTTCTCCGGCGGCCTCCTCTTCCGGGACCTGCTCCTTCTTTCCGCAGGACAGGGTCAGGACTGCCAGACACAGACAGGCCAGGATTCCGATGATCGAGATGGTTTGAAGGGTGCTTCTTCTGTGAGCGGACACCGGCCACCTCCTGATGAGGATAATGTGATCGGTCAGCAAGCCATATCTTATTCAGGAATGGGCGACAAGTCAAGGAAAATCGAAATCGCGCTGATGTCCGCCGTCCATCAATAAAAAACCGGGCGCCGATATCGTCGGTTCCAGAGGCTCGGTGACACTCTCTCGGCCCGTTAGCCGGAGAAAGCAGGCCTCAAACGATTGGCGCCCGGATGGTGATGGATGAATGTATTCGGTGATCGTTCATCGCGCAGCGCGAAAAACAGGACCTGAGAAGAAAAAACACGGGGGATGGTTTTCCGGATCCGGTTTCTGCCTTCTGCTTACCGCCCACCGATTTTTATTACTCCCTGATCTCTAATCTCTCCATCTGTTCATGCCTTATTTCTCCACATTCCGCGTCGCCCGGTCGAACTCGCCAACACGGTTGGAATCGGCCGAACGACGGCCGTCGGCATCGACCGCCCGGACCAGGTAATAGTGATTGACGGCCGTGTCGCCCACGGCGGCGGAGGTATCGATATAGAAACTCCCGGCCGGGCCGGCGATGGAGTCGTCGGTCTGCGGCGTGAAGCCCGGGTCGATGTGGCGGTACACGGTATAATGATTCACCGTGACGGGCAACCCGGCGGTATCCTCGGTGACAGCCGTCCAGGCCAGATAGATGGCGTTCTCGACCAATACAGCCCTCAGATCTTCGACCGGAACCGGCGGGTCGGGATTGTCGATGCTGAAGACGGCATCGGAGCTGTCGGCTGCAGCGTGCCCGTGAGGATCGGTGGCGACGATGCGGACGAGATACTGCTGGCCATCGGGCCGGGCGAAGAGATTCCAGAAATAATGACCGTCGTTGGCCTGCCCGGTGTCGATGACGGTCCATGTGGTCCCGGCATTGGCGCTGACATCCAGATCGACGGTCAGCAGAGCCGTCTCTCCGGGATTGGGATCGCTGGCCGTCCAGGCGATGGTGACCGTATCGGTCAGCACTTCGCCGCCGTTGGGATACAGGACGGTTACCTGCGGGCGGCCGACCAGATAGTCGCCCCCGCCGAAGGTCCAGGTGTCATCATTGTTCGATCCGGAGTAGCCGCCGAAAAGGACCACTTTAGTGGCTCCGTCCTGGCTGGTCTCCGACATGGCGTGGCCGAATCGTCCGGAGGGCTGGACCGTATTGGCGTCCCGGGTCCAGCTGGTGTCGCCCAGATCGAACACCCAGGTCTCGTCATCATAGTAGACCTCGCCGGTCGAGCCGCCGAATACCAGGGCCTGCCCTTCTCCCAGGCGGGCCATGGCATGGCTGCTGCGGCCCGATGGCGGATCATCCGGGAACAGCTGCGTCCAGGTGGTGTCGGCCAGGTCGAAGATCCAGGTCTCATCATTGAGGACGAATTTCCCATGGCGCTCCCCGGCGAACAGTAACGCCCGGCCGGAATCGATACGGGTCATGAAATGGCCGTGACGCTCCGAGGGCGTAGGATCGGGGAACAGCTGGGTCCAGACCGAATCGCTGAGGTCGAAGATCCAGGTCTCATCATCGTCGATCTCGGAACCGACATCCCCGCCGAGCAGCAGCACCTGGTCGCCGCCCAGGTAGGCCATGGCCAGATCCTTACGGGCCGAAGGCTTGGATGCCGGCGACAGTTCTTTCCAGGTGGTATCGCCGAGATCATAGAGCCAGGTCTCGTCGCTCTCCGACGCGCCGTTCCAGCCGCCGAACAGCAGCGCCCGATCCTCTCCGATGTAGGCCATGGCGTGGGACAGGCGCCCGGTCGGGCTGGAGGCCGGCGTCTGTTGGGACCAGTTGTCCGCAACGGCATCGTAGACCCAGGTGTCGTCCAGGTTCCCGGGGCCCCAGCCGCCGAACAGCAGCGCCTTGCCCTCGGCAATATAGACCATGGAGAAATAGTCCCGGGCCGGCGGATGCGGATCCGGGAACTGCTCGGTCCAGTCGTCCTCGCTGGTGATGATGGTGAACACGGCGTCGGAGCTGTCGGCGTCGAACAGGCCGGCCGTATCGGTCACCGTGATGCGGATGAGATACTCGCTGCTCTCGGCCACTCCGGAGATGTCCCAGAGGTATGCCTCGTCGTTCGTCAGGCCTGAGTCGATGAGGGCCCAGCCGGCCCCGGCGTTATCACTGTATTCTAAATCGACTCTTAGCAGGGCCGTCTCCCCGGGATCAGGGTCGGTCGCTGTCCAGGATATGGTCACCGAGTCGGCCAGGACCTCCCCGCCGTTGGGATATTCCACCGTCACCTGAGGCGGCTCGAGATCATTATTGACGCTGAAAACGGCATCGCTGAGGTCTGATCCGGTCCGGCCGCTGGTGTCGGCAGCCGTGACGCGGACCAGATAGCCGTCGCCGTCGGGCAGCCCGGAGAGATCCCACCAGTAAGTGCCATCATTGATCAGGCCCGAGTCGATGGCGGCCCAGGTGGTGCCGGCATCGGTGCTGACATCCAGATCCACCAGCAGCAGGGTGGAGTCGCCGGGATCGGGGTCGGCCGCCGTCCAGGCGATGGTCACCGAGTCGGCCAGGACTTCCCCGCCGTTGGGATGGATCACCCTCACCACAGGCGGATCGGGCACGAAATGATCCCCGCCGCCGAAGGTCCAGGTTTGATCATCTAAAACACCATCGTCGCCGCCGAACAGCAGCGGGTGGGTCGATCCATCCAGGCTGCTCTCGCAGAGCCCGTGATCGTTCCGGGCGGAGGGCTGGATGGCGTTGAAGTCCTCGGTCCAGGCCGTGTCGGACAGATCGAAAACCCAGGTGTCATCCTGACGAACACCATCGTTGCCGCCGAACAGCAGAACCTGATCCCCGCCCATGTAGGCCAGGGCGTGACCGGATCGGGCGGAAGGACTGGAGGCCGCCGGCAGCAGCGTCCAGGTGCTGTCGGCCAGATCGAACAGCCAGGTCTGGTCGTCGGCCGCCCCGTCATCCCCGCCGAACAGGAGCGAGCGGCCCGTTCCGAAATGGGCCATGGCGTGACCGGACCGGGCCGTGGGAGCAGTGACCGGACTCAGTTGGGTCCAGCTGGTATCGGCCAGATCGAACAGCCAGGTCTCCCCGTCGGGCCCGCCGTCTTCCCCGCCGAACAGCAGCGCCCGCTGGCCGTCGAGATAGGCCAGGGCATGGCCGGACCGGGCCGTGGGGCTGGAGGCCGGCGCGAGCTGCGTCCAGGTGCTGTCGGCCAGATCGAACAGCCAGGTCTGATCG
>CAZOYL010000054.1:0-16492 GCA_964584035.1 uncultured Gemmatimonadota bacterium
GCGGCCCGCGCCCTGGGCGCCGGCGACGGGCACATCATGTTTCGCGTCATCCTGCCCAACCTGGTGGCCCCCCTGATCGTCTATGGCACTCTGGCCGTGGCCGGCAATATTCTCTTCGAGACGGCCCTCAGTTTCCTGGGCCTGGGGGTCCAGCCGCCCACGCCCAGCTGGGGCAACATGATCCGCGAGGGCATGGCCTACTATAACGTGGCCTGGTGGATCACCGCCTTTCCGGGCCTGTTCATCCTGCTGACGGTGTTAGCTTTCAATCTCATGGGCGACGGACTACGGGATGCCCTGGATCCGCACTCCTTCTCGCGACAATAGGAATTTCCCATGACCGCTTACCTGCTCCGCCGGCTGATATGGGTCTTCTTCCTGCTGGTCGGGGTGTCTCTGACCACCTTCATCATCTTCTTTCTCATCCCGGCCAATCCGGCCGAGCTGGTGGCCGGGAAAAGCGCCACCCCGGAGATGATCGCGGCGGTGGAGCAGCGGCTGGGCCTCGACCGGCCGTGGTACCAGCAATACGGGCTGTTTTTCTCCCGGGCCGTGCGGGGCGACCTGGGCTTCTCCTATATCACCCAGCAGCGGGTGGCCCCCGCGCTGCTGGACGCCTTTCCGGTGACCCTTTCCCTGGCGGCCGGAGCCGCCATCATCTGGCTGGCCCTGGGCATTCCCATCGGGGTGCTCTCGGCCCTCAAGCCCCGCTCCCTGCCCGACCGTCTGGCCATGATCTACGCCCTGGTGGGCATCTCCACTCCCGACTTCTGGCTGGGTCAGCTCATGCTGAAGATCTTCGCCGACCTGCTGGGGCTGTTTCCCCTGGGCGACTACATGGAGATGGCCCGGGGCGGCGTGCTGTCGTGGATGCATCATCTGGTGCTGCCCTGGGTGACCCTGGCCTTTCTCTATGCCGGCTGGTACGCCCGGATGACCCGCGCCAACCTGCTGGAGACCCTCGGTGAGGACTACGTGCGCACAGCCCGGGCCAAGGGCCTGGCGGAACGAAGGGTTATTTTCCGGCACGCCCTGCGGAACTCCCTGACCCCGGTGGTGACCATGTTCGGCATGGATCTGGGCTATCTGCTGGGCGGCGCGGTGCTGACCGAGACCGTTTTCGGCCTGCCGGGCATCGGCGGCCTGGCCTGGCGGGCCATTCAGCAGCGGGATCTTCCCATGGTCATGGGCGCGGTGACCTTCGCGGCCGTATTCATCATCCTGGCCAACCTGGCCGTGGATCTGTTCTATGCCGTTTTGGATCCGAGAGTACGGTACCGGTGAAAAGCCGCTCTTAATAACCGCTCGATGGACGGCCGTTATTATCTCCAAATTGTAGTTGACAATAACGATATGACTTAATATCTTGACATCACCCCGAACGGATGACATTCATAACTGAGCAGTTAACTCTCAATCGATCACGCCGTAGAAATGCCAGCCAATCTGACACCGCAATATTTCGCCGCCGAGCAACGGTGGCGGGAAGCCGCCACCATCGAGGAGCAGATCTCCGCCCTGCGGGAGATGCTCTCCGTCATGCCCAAGCACAAGGGCACCGACAAGCTCCAAGCCGATCTCAAGAGAAGAATCGCCAAGCTTCAGCTGGAAGCTAAAACCCAGAAGAAAATAGGGGGGCGCCGATCCGAACCGGGCTATGTGCCCAGGGAGGGCGCCGGCCAGGTGGCCGTTATTGGCCCGCCGAACTCCGGCAAATCCTCTTTTATTCAGGCGGTTACCCACGCCCACCCGGAGATAGCGGGCTATCCTTTCACCACCCAGAAACCGCTGGCCGCCATGTGGCCCTATGAGGATATCCAGATCCAGCTGGTCGATACCCCGGCCATCTCCGAGCAGTTCACGCCGCCCTGGATGACCAACCTCATTCGCCTGGCTGATCTGGCCCTGCTGATCGTCGATCTTGGAGATCGTCCGGCCGCCCAGGCCCAGAACGTCATCGATTATATGTCGAACACCAGCACGCACCTCGACGGCCGCGGCGGACAGCACGACGGTCAGGAGTCCATCGCCCTGGTGAAAACCATCATCGCCGGCAGCAAAAAGGAACGGCCCGGCGCGGACGGGACATTGGAGGATCTGTGCAGCAGGTTCGGAGATAAATTTCAAATCTTATCCTTCTCGGCCCAGACCGGGGAGGGGCTGGAGGAATTGCAGGGGGCCGTTTTCCGGACGCTGCAGATCGTCCGCGTTTATACCAAAGAGCCGGGAGCGAAACCGGATCTGCAGCAGCCTTACGTGCTCAAGCTGGGCAGCAATGTCCTGGATCTGGCCGCCACCATCCACCGGGACTTCTCCCATCAGCTGAAATCCGCCCGCATCTGGGGCTCCGGCAAATACGACGGCCAGAAGGTACACAAGGACCATGTCCTGAAGGATAGAGACATCATCGAGCTGCACCTGTGAGCCCAGGAGCCGGATGGATCTCAGAATCCCATCTTTTTCACGGCAAAGGAGGATAGACCATGGCGATGAAAGAAAAGATCAAGGACAGCGTGGCCATTCTGGAGCTCAAGGGAAAGCTCATGGGAGGCCCTGACTCTCAGGCCATGCACGATAAAATCCACGGTCTGATCGCTGACGGCATCAAGCAGGTCGTCATCGACCTGTCGAAGACGAAATGGATGAACAGCTCCGGTCTGGGCGCCCTCATGGCCGGCCTGACCACGCTGCGCAATGCCGGCGGTGATCTCAAGCTGGCCAACGTAACCCAGAAGATCGAGAGCCTGTTGGTAATCACCAAACTGATTACCGTCTTTGAGACCTATGAATCCGTGGACCGGGCTGTGGTCAGTTTCAAAAAGTGAATAACAACCGGCGACAGAGAAAAGCCCGGGAAAACCCGGGTTTTTTTTAGCCCCGCAGTGATGAGGAAGAACAGATGAGCGATCCCGACAGACACCTTGATGAACTCTGTGTGAATACGATCCGGTTTCTGGCCGCCGACGCAATTCAAAAGGCCAACTCCGGACACCCCGGAATGCCCATGGGCGCCGCGCCGATGGGCTATGTTCTGTGGACCCGCCATCTGAGGCACCACCCCGCCAATCCCGGCTGGATCGACCGCGACCGCTTCGTCCTCTCGGCCGGCCATGGATCCATGCTGCTGTATGCTCTCCTGCACCTCACCGGCTATGATCTGCCGCTCTCCCAGTTGCAGTCCTTTCGCCAGTGGTCCAGCCGGACGCCCGGACATCCGGAGGGGCTTTTCACGCCCGGCGTGGAGGCCACCACCGGCCCGCTGGGCCAGGGCATCGGCAATGCCGTGGGCATGGCCCTGGCCGAGGCCCACTTAGCGGCGCGGTATAACCGCCCCGGGGGCCGCATCATCGATCACCACACCTATGTCATCGCCGGCGACGGCGATCTCATGGAGGGCGTCAGTGCCGAGGCCTGCTCGCTGGCCGGACACTGGCGTCTGGGCAAGCTCATCCTCCTCTATGATGACAACCATATCTCCCTGGCCGGCTCTACCAGGCTGAGCTTCACCGAGGATACGGCCGAACGCTTCCAGGCTTATGGCTGGCAGGTTCTCACTGTGCCGGACGGCAACGATACCGGCGCGATCGACCAGGCACTGAAGAAGGCCCGGAAGGAATTGACCCGGCCCTCGATCATTCGCGTGAAGACCGTCATCGGCTACGGAGCGCCCGGCAAACAGAACACCTTCGGGGTTCATGGATCGCCCCTGGGGCCGGAGGAGCTGGCCGCGGCGAAAAAAGCTCTCGGCTGGCCCCAAGAGCCAAATTTCTACATCCCCGAGGAGGCTCTCCGGCGGTTCCGCCAGGTTCAACAGAGCGGTGCCGAACTGGAATCCCAATGGAATGAGCAATACGCCCGCTATGGCGGCCTACACCCTGATCTGGCAAAGGAACTGACCCGGAGAATGGACGGCGCTCTGCCCGAAGGCTGGGACGGCGATCTGCCCGAGTTCGCCGCCGACCGCAAGGGGCTGGCCACCCGAAAAGCCTCCGAGGCCATCATGCAGGCCCTGGCGCCGCGGCTTCCGGAGCTGATGGGCGGGTCGGCCGATCTCAATCCCTCCACCTATACCTGGCTGAAAGGACAGGGGGACTTTCAGTCAGCCGACGAAAAGCCCGCCGATCCCCAGGGGGCCGTCGGCGGGGAATGGAGCTATGCCGGCCGCAACATCCACTTCGGCGTTCGGGAGCACGCCATGGGCGCCATCGCCGGCGGCATGGCCCTGCACAGCGGCATCCTTCCCTACACGGCCACCTTTCTGGTGTTCTCCGACTATATGCGCCCGCCCATGCGCCTGGCCGCCCTGACGGGAATTCCCGTCATCTATGTCTTCACCCATGACAGCATCGGGGTGGGCGAGGACGGCCCCACCCACCAGCCCGTCGAACAGCTCATGAACCTGCGGGCGGTGCCCAACCTGACCGTCATCCGGCCGGCCGACGCCAACGAGACGGTCCAGGCCTGGAGAGCCGCCGTGCTGCACCGGGAGGGCCCTACCGCGCTGATCTTCTCGCGGCAGAAGCTGCCTGTTCTGGACCGGACCGCCTTCCCGCCGGCCGAAGCGCTGCACCGCGGCGCCTATATTCTGTGGCAGGCGGAGGACGGCCGACCGGACGTCGTCCTGATCGCCACCGGTTCCGAGGTGCACATCGCCCTGGCCGCGGCCGAGACGCTCCTGTCCGAGGGCATCAATCCCCGGGTGGTCTCCATGCCCAGCTGGGAGCTGTTCGACGCCCAGCCGGAGGACTATCGCCGGGAGGTGCTGCCGCCGGACGTCAAGGCCCGTGTGGCGGTCGAGGCGGGTGTCAAACTGGGCTGGGAGCATTACGTCGGCACGGACGGGGCCGTCGTCGGTCTGGATCGATTCGGGGCCAGCGCCCCCGGACCGGTGCTGTACGAAAAGCTGGGCATTACGGCCCGGGAAGTGGCGGCGCGGGCGAAGAACCTGCTGGGCCGAAGCGTTTACCGATCTCGAGAATAACGTTCAGCGGCTGTTCCATTCGGCAGCCTGCCCTCATCAGATAGCGAATACCACCTGAAAAGAAAGGAGCAGAACGATGAAAAAGCTGTTCTGGATCTCGATCGTCATCGGCCTGGTAATGCTGTCCTGTTCGACCGCCCGGCAGGTGGAGCGTATTGACCCCGGCCAGCAGATGGATCTCAGCGGGCGCTGGAATGACACCGATTCCAAACTGGTCGCCGAGGAGATGGTCAAGGACGGCCTTTCCCGCGTCTGGCTGACCGACTATATCGAGGAGAAGGGCCGCAAGCCGGTCATCATAGTCGGTTACATCAAGAACAAGAGCCACGAATTGATCAGCAGCGAGACCTTCATCAAGGACATCGAGCGCGAATTCATCAACTCCGGAAAGGTCAAGGTCGTTCAGGCCGGCGCGGCCAGAGAGGAGCTGCGGGCCGAAAGATCGGATCAGCAGGATTTCGCCTCCCCGGAAACGATAAAAAAATGGGGTCAGGAAAAAGGCGCCGATTTCATCCTGCAGGGCGTCATCAACTCCATCGTGGATACCGAGGGCAAGCAGAAAGTGGTCTATTACCAGGTGGATCTGGAGCTGACCGATCTGGAGACCAACGAGAAAGACTGGATCGGCACGAAGAAGATCAAGAAATTGGTGACCAACTAGCTCCTGCGGAACCATCCTTGTGAAGATCCGCAGGGGCAACGCGGCGCCGGGGGATAACGGCCGCGTTCCACGGCGAAGAAAGGATCGGCAACGGATGCCCGGTTTTTCAAGACGCTTCCGGTCATGGTCAATCGGTCTGACGCTCATTTTGGTTGCCGGCTGCGCCACCTATTATCAAAAGACCATCAAGTTCCAGGAGTCTTTCTCCCGGGCAGACTTTGAGACGGCGAACAAGATCCTGGACGAGAACAAAAAGGCCGGCCAGGGCAAGGACCGCTTGCTTTACTTCCTGCAGAAGGGCGTCGTGCTGCAGATGCTGGGACAGTATGCCGAGAGCAACAGGTTTTTTGAGGAGGCTTATCTTTTCACCGAGGATGTTCAGAGAAACTATGCCCTGGAAGCATTCAGCCTGTTATCGAATCCCACCGTTATTCCCTACCGGGGTGAGGACTTCGAGGTCGTCCAAATCCACTACTACAAGGCATTAAACTACCTGTGTCTCGATATGTATGAAGAAGCCCAGGTGGAGTGCCGACGGCTGAATATCAAGCTCAACCAGCTCAACGACCGCTACGCCCAGCGAAAGAATCGATATCGGCGCGATGCCTTCGCCCTGAACCTGATGGGCATCATCTTCGAGGCCAGCGGCGACATCAACAACGCCTTCATCTCCTATCGCAACGCCTACGAGGCCTACCGCGAGGACTATGAACCGCAATTCAAGGTCAAGGTTCCGCTGCAGCTGAAAAAAGATCTGATGCGCAGCGCCTATCTGAACGGCTTTGATGAGGAGCTGTCCCAATTCGAAAACGAGCTGGGCATGAGCTACCGTCATCAAGAGCCCCCGGGTGGCGAGCTGATCTTCTTTCTTAACAACGGATTGGGACCGGTCAAGTCGGAGTGGAGCATTAACTTTTTCGTGGTCAGAGGCAAAGGCGGCGTGGTCTCCTTCGTCAACGAGGAGATGGGCCTATCCTTCCCGTTTCCCACGGGAAAAAGCGGCGACGCGGCGAATCTGGGCGATCTGAAATTCGTTCGGGCGGCCTTCCCGAAATATCTGGAGAGAAAACCCTATTATCGAAACGCCGAGGTGGCGGTAGCGGGCCAGCGGTACCCTCTGGAGGTCTCCCAAAACATCAACCAGATTGCCTTTGCAACCCTGGAAGACCGCATGCTGCGAGAGCTGGCCACTTCACTGTTGCGCCTGGCGGCCAAACAGGCCGCCGAATATGCCGTCAGGAAAAAGAGCGAGGGCCTCGGCGCCCTGCTGTCGGGAGTCAATGCGATCACCGAAAAGACCGACACCCGGAACTGGCAGACCCTGCCTCATGACATCTCCTATGTACGAATTCCGCTTTCGGAAGGCACCTACGAAATGGAGCTGAGAAGCGACTCCCCTCAGGGAAGCCGCACCTTTTTTAGAACAATACCAATCGCCATTCGTAACGGCCGGACGACATTTCAACACTTCCATATCCTCGACAGCTTCCCCCCGGATGATTAATACCGACCGCGCCGCGCCGCGGCAGGCCGGCGAGGGATGGGATGTCTCAATCGATGCGGCCTGCGGATGATAAATAACCCTTGATTTCATACGCCAGCGACCTCTTTTTTACCTGGTGAAATATCCCATGATGAATGCCAATGCCGATCAGTCATCCCCGCGTTCACCGGGCAGCGGACAGGAAGGCCGGCGTCCCCCCTCTGTGGGCGCGCATTTGTACGGCCGCCATAACCTCCCTCTGTCCCTTTCCCGGGAAGGTCTTGCCATTTCCATCGATCAGGCCGGAGACACATGGTTATATCAAAGAGAATGTGATGGGGATGAGGTCGAGAAAAAACTCCTCACGTCCTCCAATACGGTCCTGATCAATCCGGTCGAGCCCCTCAACAGGCCGAAGGAGATCACCTCCTTCCTGATGGTGGAGTTCGAACGGCCACTGATGATCGAGCCTGGAGTCAAGAAGAGGGTCTTTGTGACATTCCCCATCGAGATCGGCGTTTTCATGCCCAGCAAAAAAGGGCTTGAGATCATCGACGTCCTGACATTGCAGAAACAGAAATTCACCCTGTATGGCAATCCCCGGACAGGCGTCATCTGCAAGTACTGGAAGAGCGGCATTCATGCCGCCGAGCCGCAGGTCAATTCCATCCGGCAGGGCATCATGAGGCTGAACATCGTCAATACCGGCGATCACTGGGTGGAGGCGACCCGTTCGGTCTTCAACGCTTACGGAATGAAGCTGTTCTATAACGATGACCTGGTATCCCTGAAGGGAACCATGAGAATACTGGGCAAGCATATGGCGGAGACTGAATTCGCCAACGCACCGCTGAAAAAGAATATGACCAAGTCCATCGAGCTGTATACCGCCAGGAAGCTCGTCGTCGCGGCGCCAAAATTCATCATGGAGCAGGGCATATGAAGCTCAATAGAGTCATCTACGGAGATGTCACCGCCCTTGATCTCCTATGGGTCACTCTGATCTTCCTGGCGGCCGTCATTTTAGCCAAGGGCTTGACCATCTATCTGAGAAGGTCGCTGAAAGAGAAGGTCAGCCAGGATAAACTTCAGATCATCTCCAAAACGATCTCTTACGGAATCATAGCTGTTGCTGTGATCGCCTGTTTTCCGATATTGGGGATCAATCCGTCGGGACTGCTGGTCGCCGGCGGCATCGTCGGTATCATCATCGGTTTTGCCAGTCAGAGTATTGTCGGCAATTTAATATCAGGCTTCTTTCTGATGCTGGAACGGCCGATCAAGATCGGCAACTCTGTCAGGATCGGCGAATATTCCGGTATGGTCGAGGATATCCGCATCATCTCCACCTCGCTGCGCACCTGGGACGGCCTCTATGTCAGGATTCCCAATGAAAAAGTTTTTACCACCAGCATTACCAATTACGTTGCTCATGCGGCCAGACGATTTGGTTATTTGGTGGGCATCCGCTACAGCGATGATGCGGACAAGGCCATCTCGATCATCAAGAATCTCATCGAAGATCACCCCATTGCTTTGAAAAAGCCATCACCCCAGATATTCGTCGACAATTTGGGAGACAACGCCGTCAACATCGTCGTCAGGATGTGGGCTCCCGTACAGGAGTGGTATGACCTGAAAATGGAAATGCTGTGGAAAATTAAAAAGGCTTTGGAAAATGAGGGTCTCGAGATCGCTTTCCCGCAGCGGACGGTCTGGTTTGCGAACGAGCTCAGCGAAAGAGAGATTCGTGATACCCAGAACTAATTCGGGACGTTTCTTTTAGCAATGCGCGCGAGGTGAGCGGACATGGTCACCAAATCACAAAAGATCCGTTTGGGAATTTTCATCGCCATCTCCTTTGTGGCTTTGATCATCGTCATCATCATCCTGGTGGCGCCGAAGTTCCTTGAGGTGAAAGACATCTATTTCGTCGGCTTCACCGACATCTCGGTCACCGGACTGCAAAAGGGCAGCTCGGTCAAGTACCATGGTATCACCGTGGGGCATGTCAGCGATGTCTTCATCGACCCGCAGGATCTGACACGGATCATCATCGAATTAAGTCTCGATCACGGAACCCCGATCAAGGAGGACACGGAGGCGGAGATCACTTTTCTGGGCATCACCGGTCTGAAGTTCATCGAGCTCAAGGGGGGAAGCGTCGAAGCCGATCCCCTGCCGCCGGGCAGCTTCATCCAGCCCGGAAAATCGATGAGCGAGACAGTGACAGACAAAGCCGAGATCCTGGTCGCGAAAACAGAGATCATTCTGAACAATCTGGCCGCGCTGACCGCGCCTGAAAACTGGAACAAGATCCTCGCCCTGACGGACAACGTCGCTGTAACGATCGCCGAACTCCACGGCATCCTCAAGAACAACAAAGAAGCCCTGACCAACACCATCGCGCACGCCGAGCAGATCACATCGGACCTGCACGCCCTGACCAGCTCCGACACACTGGGGCTGATCGTCGGGAATTTAGCTGAGGTCTCGAATACTCTCAAGGAATCGGATCTGGTCCGTCTGATCATTGAGATGAACACGGCATTGGAGCACACCAACAATATGCTCCGGGATCTCGAGGTGATCTTCTCGAAGAGTCGTGCCGATCTCTACTTCTCCATCGAGTCGATGCGGGAAAGCGCCGATTATCTGGCTCAGTTCTCCCGCACCATCAGTGAGGATCCCTCGGTTCTGATCAGGGGAGCCAGACCGAAAAACGCACCCGATGATCTTCTGGAGAGACGCGATGAAAATCCTTAACTGTATCCTTATTGTAACGGCTGCCTGTGTGGGCATTTCCGGCTGCGGCAAGAGAGCCATTGTCAGAAAATATTACCTTCTGGAAAATCCGCGGCTCCCTGCCTCGACGAACCTGATTGCTCCGGCGCCCCTGCCGTTCAGCGCCGATGTAAGGGACTTTCAGGTCGGAAAGGCCTTTGATCAGACGCGTATCGCGGCTCGCTCGGGCTCCAATGAACTCGACTATTACTTCTATCATCACTGGGCTGTGCGGCCGTCCATGGCGCTGGCCGATATGGTCCATGAACGGATCGATCGCGCCGGCCTCTTTCAGCGATGTGCGCGGGGTTACTCCTACCATCCGGACTTCATCATCACCGGCCAGGTCATGAGACTCGAGAGGCTTCTCGATGGCCGCGGCGACAGCGCCCATCTGGCGGTCGTGTTCGAGCTCATCGAGGTGGGATCTGAGCAGCCCCTGGTCCGGCACGAATTCGACCGTACGGCCAGGCTCGATCAGGATGGGAGTATGAACGGCTTTGCTAACGCCATCAGCCAAATGGTATTCCAAGAAACACAAATATTTATCGAGAACATCGCCGCGCACCTCGAAGGGAAACAAGGATAGTCCTCCCGCCGACCGCCGAAAAAACTCGACCCTATATCTCAGAGCGCCATGACCAGATTGAGACATTCCGAGAACACTATCTTTCTGGAGGGCGAGATCCTGATCGATTCCGTCAGCCCTCTTCTATCCGCCTTCGAAGGTTTCATCGATACATACCGGGGTTCGGAGCTGATCGTAGATCTCTCGGATGTTCCCAGGACTGACAGTGCCGGGGTGGCTTTTCTCGATGAGGTGCTGGAGAGCGCGCAGGCAAAGAATATCGCCATCCGGTTTATCAACGCCCGAGAGGCGGTTACCAAAACATTGGTCGCCTTCTCATCAAAAGGACTGGCCGAATCGGCCGGCCCGGCGTCCTATTCATTCTTCGAGAGAATCGGAGGCGCCACCTATCAGGCCGCCCGGGATCTATTGGATCTTCTCTACCTGGTTGCCGACACCACGTACTTTGCCGCCCTCGGACTCGTTCGGCGAAGCGGTATTCGAAAAGGCGAATTCATCAACCAGAGCATCCTGATCGGCATGAACGCATTTCCCATCGTGGCCCTGATTGCCTTTCTCATCGGATTCATCCTGGCCCTGCAGTCAGCCGCACAGCTGAGACAGTTCGGGGCCAGTATCTACGTTGCCAATCTGGTGGCCATCTCCATGACCCGGGAGATGGGTCCCATCATGACAGCCATCGTTTTCGCCGGGCGCAGCGGATCATCGATCGCCTCCGAGATCGCCACCATGGTGGTCACAGAGGAAACGGACGCTTTAAAATCGATGGCCCTCAATCCAGTTCGTTATGTCGTCGTTCCCAAATTCTACGCCATCACGCTGACCATGCCCCTGTTGACCATCCTGTCCATGCTCATCGGCATATTCGGCGCCATGGTCATCGGCTATACCTACCTGAATATCGGAATCTTGCCTTTTTACCAGCAGGTCGTCGATGCCCTGGTCTTCAGGGACATCATCACGGGTCTGGCAAAAAGTGTCGTCTTCGCCTGGATCATCGTCATCACCGGAGCCTACTACGGTTTTCGCGTCCGTGGCGGGGCCGAGGGCGTCGGCAAAGCCACCACCGCCTCCGTGGTGGCCTCGGTCTTCCTGGTCATCCTGGCCGACAGCATCCTGGGGCTGTTCTTCTATTTCGGGAGAGGTCTTCAGTTCTAGGCCGTCCCTGTCTCGGCGGCACATGCCTGCAGCAGTGCTTTTCAAATGGCACAGCAGGAGAATCATCCATCTTCCAGCCGTCTCCTACAGAGAATGCCTGTCATGATAAATCCGGAAAAATCATATGGCGCCGCGGTCAATCACCTGAACTCAGGATACAATGACCGTCAAATTCTATACGATGTGTCCATGACGGCCAAATATAACGAGATCACCGCCATCCTCGGCGCCAGCGGCTGCGGGAAGACAACTCTGCTCAAGCATCTCATCCGTCTCTACCGGCCCTGGTCCGGCTCCATCGAGCTGTTCGAACGTGAGATCACCACCATGGATGAGCCCGAGTTCAACACTCTGCTCCTCAAGATCGGCGTCCTGTTCCAAAATGGAGCTCTGTTGAATTCCATCACCGTGTCGGAGAACGTGGCCATACCCCTTTCGCAGCACACCCGACTGTCGAAGAGAATGATTCATCGTCTGGTGAGAATGAAACTGCGCCTGGTCAGCCTGGAGAATGCTGCTGAAATGTTACCCTCGGAGCTTTCGGGCGGCATGAGAAAACGAGCCGCCCTGGCCAGAGCCATCGCCCTCGATCCTCCCCTGCTCTTCTGTGATGAGCCGTCGGCGGGGCTGGACCCCGCCACATCCGACGCTCTCGACAGACTCATCCTCAGTCTGCGTGATGAACTGGGCATGACCGTGGTGGTTGTCTCGCATGCCGCCCCCAGCATTCTGCGCATCGCCGACAGCGTAGTCTTCATGGATGGCGGACGGGTCCTGTTCAGCGGACCGCTGCAGGAAGCCCGTACCGCCGGGCTGCAGCAAATCGACGAATTCTTCACAAAAGGCGCCTGCCAGAAGTGAGCAGGCATAAAAATATGCGTTCTCAACCTCAGGCTCGCCATCTTGCCATCCGTCTGCTGGCGGCAGTTTCTCTTTTTCTCCTGATCCTGTTGATCGTTCTATTGACTCTTCTAACCCTCAGCCCGGGCGAACGGTTCCTGAAGGGGCTGGCCGAGAAACAGCTGCAGAAAGCGCTTCAGCAGGAAGTGCGAATCGGGGAGTTAAAAACGAACCTGCTGTCGCGCCTTCAGATCCGAGACGTCAAGGTCTACCAGCCGCTTTCGGCAGGAGAGGAGCGAGTCCTTCTGAGTCTCGAGTACGCCGGGGCGCAATACCGGCTGACCGGCCTGTTTCACCGTCAGCTCTCCCTTCAATCCCTCGAGCTGGATGGTCTTAATGTCGCCGTTCACCGGGACAGCTCGGGAATCCTCAATATCCCTCAGTCGAAACCTGACGGTAAATCCGATGCCGATACACAGGGATCTTCATTTGGTGTTCTTCTCGGCCGGCTGACGATTCAAAACTCTTCCTTCCAATACTACGATGCCCGTGTCCCCATCGAGGGGCGATTTGAGGATCTCTCGGGAGCCATCGAATACGGCGGTCAGGATACCTACCGATACCATATCGAGATCGACTCCATCTTCACCATCTATAAAGAGGTCTCACTCGCTCTCCACCGGTGGCAAATGAGCGGGTCCTGGCATCCCCGCCTCTGGACAGTGGATTCGGTGTCCGTGAACCTGCCGGATCTGGCCTTAACTGGCCGGGCGGAGGTCCTCCAGGACGATGGACAGCCCATCATCACCGGCAAGGTTCAGGTGCAGGGGAATCCGGGGAGCCTGTGGCGACAGACCTCCCCCCTGTTTGCCGGCCGGATGCCCCTGTTGGACGGTCAGATCAATCTTATCGCCACCCTTGAAGGACCGCTTGCGGAACCACGCATCCAGGCCCAGCTCGATGTGACCGATTTCCAGGGGGCTTCCATTCACCTGCCCCGGGGATCGCTGACGGCGAAATGGGAGTCGGGCACCGCCACTTTAGAGAAACTCCAGCTGGAAGTACTTGGGGGGCGGCTTTCAGGGAGCGGCCGTTATAGAGCGGACAGTCTGAACGCTTTTGATCTTGCCCTCGATGTTCAGGCCGTCGACATCGCTCAAACATGGCAGATGCTATACCAGGAAGCTTCTCCCTATCTGGGTGAGATCAGCGGAAAGGTCTCTCTCTCCGGAACAGGACACCAGCCGGAAGATTGGACCGCATCGGCGAACATACAGCTTCAGCAGGTCCAATATCGTTCTCAACGCATTCCCGATTATATCGCCCGGCTCTCATATGACGGGGGAATGGCACGGCTTTCCCTCGACCATCAGGACTCCAGGATCTCTGCCCGGGCCAGGCTGGAGGACGACCGTCTCACCGGAAGCTTCTCGGTGGACATCGCCGATCTGGAACCCCTGGCCGCCATGGCCAATGTGCAGGAGCTCACGGGAACCATGGAGATCCGGGGAGATCTGTCCGGAACGTTGAGCTCGCCTCAGGCGGCGATGAATCTGACGGGCAGAAATATCTTCTATCAAAACTTTCCGGTCGATACCCTGTCCGGTTCGATAAACTACCAGAATGGTCAGCTGTCGGTCTCCGACATGTTCTGCCGGGGAGATCTGACGGTTGCCGATACGCTCCGGGCTCCATTTCATCTCCAGGGCTTTCGGGGAACGATGTCCTATCAGGGAGAAGTTAGCGGCTCGATAGATGAGCCGGTTGCCAGCCTCAATGTCATTCTGCATCAATTCGGTTATGGGGAGTATCGTATCGACCAGGGCCGCCTGCAGATCGGGCTCAAGCACCGGCTGGCCGAGCTGAAATATCTGGACATGCGACGTGATTCGCTGCTGGTCAGAGCCGCCGGACAAGCCGACGTCGCTGATAGAAGGGGAACCTGTCAGCTGGATATATTCCAGATCCGCAGCGGTCCGGACAGCCTCGCCCCCGGCCGGCCGACCTCTTCCCGGAGATTGGTCGAGGACGGCGAAAACCCTTTCCTCATCGGCGCGACAACGGGAGCTTTTGACTTTTCGAAACCGGACCTTCCCGCCCTGCAATTGAATGGAGAACTGCTCGATCTCGGGCCATTGGCCGGGGCGCTCCCTCGTCCGGTGGTCATCACCGGCTCCCTGAAGTTCGATCTGAAGACGCAGGGAACGCTGGATAATCCCCGCGCTGAATTGGCCTGCCGGGGCTACGAAATAGGCCGCGGTTCTGCCGAGATCGACTCAATACGGGCGCATCTCGTCTTCGCCGATCGACAGGTGCGGCTGACGTCATTGGACGTTTTCGAACAGGACCATCATTCTCTGGCATCGGCACTCGTGGCCTTGACCAAAACAGACTCCGGCCGGTATGCTCTTTCAAACCAAAGCGCGTTTCGCGGACGGATCCAGGGGCAGAAGCTCGACCTGGCCATCGCCCGGATCTTCCTTCCCCCGGAGGCGGAGATTGCCGGCCTGTGCTCCTACGATCTGAGCTGGGAGGGAACCCTGGCCAATCCCCATCCTTTCGGAACGATCCAGATCCAACAGGGCACCTTTCGAGGCAATCCCTCGGCGCCTCCTATAGAACAGATCGATCTGGCCCTTTCGTTGCAGGATTCGGTCCTGAATGTCGATCGGCTGACTGCTTCCTTTCGCCAGACCCCTCTGTTTCTTCGAGGACAGATGATCGCTTCTCAATTCCGGAACTTTCATGTGCAGCTTGATCTCTCGGTGGCTGATTTCGGAACCATCGCCAGCCGGGGCACGATCACACCGGATGCTCTGCAATTGACGGCGGATATTAAAGAAATGGATCTGTCGCTGGTGCAGCCCTTTTTCACGACCTTGCGAAAACTCTCCGGTACCTTGAATACTGAGATGCTCCTGACCGGTTCGCCTCAGGACCCTCGGTTGAATGGGCAATTGTCCATCCGCCAGCTAATTTTTCAGCCTCAAGGATTGGACACACCCCTCACCGGAGGGATCGTGACCGCTCGTTTCGACAGGGACACGGCCGTCATCGACTCCCTGTTCATGCGCTTTGGGGAAGGAACCGTCTTTATCTCCGGCCGCGCGGCTCATAGCCGCGGGGAGCTGACGGACGTGGATCTGCAAACCCGGGTCAGGGGAGTGCATATCAACCGGCCCCAAGAGATCGACGCCCGGATCCAATCGATCGACATGGACTATCGAAAAGCAAATGGATCATATCTTCTCGAAGGGGATGTCGTCTTAGGTGAAACACGTTTTCTGGCCAATTTCAAACCGCAATCCGTTTCTCCCTTTGCTCAGCGGGTTGAACGTCCCAAGAAGGAGCTTCCCGCCATCCTGGCACAGACCCGTCTTGACCTTCGTCTCCGGGAAAGCGAACATATCTGGGTGGATAACAATCTGGCACGCCTGCGTCTGCACGCCGAATTAGGCGTCATCGGCACCGCCGCGCGGCCGAACTTATCCGGGCGGGTTTCCGTGGAGGAAGGCTATATTCTCTATTTAGACCGCAAATTCAAGATCCAGAAGGGCACCGTAGACTTCGCCGATCCCCACCGCCTCAACCCCATCATCGACCTCACAGCCGAGTCGTCCATCAGCAGCTATCAAGAGCAAGAGTGGCAGACCTATCTTATCGCCCTCTCGGTACAGGGACCATTGGATGAGGTCCAGGTGGCGCTCACCTCGGAGCCGTCCCTCGACAAATCCGACATCGTCTCGCTGCTGACCCTGGGCCGAACCCGAGGACAACTGAGCAGCCGTGAGGAGGGCAGCAATGCCCTCGTCGAACGGGCCAAGGATTTCTCCAGCAGAAGGATCACCGGTTACACGGAAAGGAAGCTGGGCCGGCTGCTGGGCCTGGAACAGATCACCATCGAGGGCAATCTGTTTCAATTCGACAAATCGTGGGGGCCGAGACTGGTGGCTTCCAAAAAAATCTCCAAACGCATGGATGTAACCTATACGACCA
>CAZOYL010000055.1:0-15035 GCA_964584035.1 uncultured Gemmatimonadota bacterium
CTCCACGGCTCGGATCAGACCGGCGTTGCCCTCCTGGACCAGGTCCAAAAATTCAAGGCCCCGGTTGGTATACTTCTTGGCGATGCTGATGACCAGGCGGACGTTGGCCTCGATGATCTCCTGACGGGCATCGGCGCTGGCGGCCTGCCATTTCTGCAGATCGGTCAACTTCTCCATCATCTCCCCGGCAGAGGTCTGTGTCTCCCGCTCGATGCGTCGGATCTTCCGCTGGGCGTTCTGGATCTGTCGGGACATATCCATCAGCAGGTCCGGTTTTTGACCCGTCGCTCGGGCCACCTTTTTCCTGTCGCCGGGGTTCTTCTCCAGATGGCGAGCGTATTTATGTATTTCGGACACGGTCAGACGAGCCTTCTTGGCACAGCCTCTGATCTCCTGATCGGTGGACTGAACCCGAAGGGCCAGGTTCTTAAAACCGTTGGCCAGGCGGCCGATGTATTCCGGATGCAGGTGCAGGCGCTCCATATCCAGATAGATGCTCCGCTGCAGCTCATCCACTTTTTGCGGCGCAGGGTCCGGCTTTCGGGAACGGCGGCTTTTTCTTTTGGCCAGCAAGCGGTCGAGTTCCCTGTTTCGTTGCTCGATCCTGCTCAGGATCTTGAGAATTTTTCTCTTTACCCACTCTATCTGAGCAGGCGGCATCCATTCCCCCACCTCCACAGGCAGAAATTCCTCCAGCCCGATCTTTCCTTCGGCCAGCTTCCGGCCCGTACAGAGGATTTCCTGAATGGAGAAGGCCGAGGTGAACAGCACCTTTCTCATCTGGTGATCCGCTTCCTTGATCCGCCGGGCGATCTTCACCTCCTGATCTCTATCGAGAAGGGGAACCCTGCCCAGCTCCTTCATGTAAACCCAGATGGGATCATCAAAACGTGTTTGCCTGATGCGCGAGCTTCGTTTTCTCTTTTTGCCCTCCCGGGCGACCGGCTCGGCGCTCCCTTCCTCCAAACCGAGGAGCTTGACATTCAGATCGCGCAGCCGGCAGATGATCTCATCGACCTTATTTCCGAAATCCTTCTGTTCGGAAAGATCCCGGATTTGAGCATAGGTCAGATGGCCCTGCTGCCTGGCCAACCCTTTCAGGCGCTCGATATGTTTGCTCCATTCGTCTTGTTTCATAAGCCTTTCACGTCAGCGACAGGGGCCGTTCAGGAGGTGGCGGCAGATGCGGAATGAAACCGTTTTTGGGCAATTTCCCTGATCTGTTGCGTTAAGCGGTCGATCCGGGCCTGATCCCTGGCCTGCTCCGCCTGATGCAATTGTTCGCGAAGGTCGCGCTCTTCACGCAACAGCCTATTGTCTTTTAGTTTACGAGCATAATCGCTCAGCAGACGCGTGGTTTCCCCCTCCCTGTCCATAAAACAGAGCTGCGAGACGAGAGGATCTAAATCTAAGTCTGCCAATACACTTAAGAGATCCGCCGAGGTCTTCGGGATGTGCCGGTCCAGGGACAGAAGACGCTCCACGATCCGCCGATGGTCCGGATGAGCGAAGTCCTCGGGGAACATTTTTTTCTTCCAATCTTGAATCGTAAGAGGGTTCTGCAAAAGTAGTGCCAAAATCTCACGTTCCAGCAACTCTGCGTCCCCCTTGACCATTTCTCCGACGGTTACCTCAGCCGCCCGTTTTCCCCGAGGCCGGGGAGCTGCCCGGTCAACCGAGAGGGCCACCAGTTCCTCGTCCACTCTCAACCGCTCGGCGATCTCTCTGATATAGAGCCCCCGTTTGATGGGATCGGACACCATGGCGATGGACCGTCCCAACTCCTCGATCACCTCCGCCCGGGCGGGTACCGAGGGGCTGTCGTGGCGCTGCAGAAGATGGCGGAGTTTAAAATCGAGAAAGGTCTCGGCCCGGTCCAGTTCCGCGATGATATACTCCGCACCCTTCTGCCGAACGGCCTGATCCGGATCCATCCCCGACGGAAGCGAGAGAATGCGCACCGCCAGGCCGGCTTCCAGCAGGGTATCCGCCCCGCGCTCGGCCGCGGCCACTCCGGCGGTATCGGCATCATAGAGCACAATGGCCTCTTTGGCGTATCGGGTCAGCAGCCGGGCCTGCTGGTGAGTCAGAGCCGTACCCAGAGAGGCGACCACGTTTTCCACGCCGGCCTGCACCAGGCTGAGCAGATCGGTGTATCCCTCTACGATGACGGCCCGGCCGTTCTGACGGATGGACGCCGAGGCCTGCTGCAGCCCATAGAGGACCTTGCCCTTTTGATAGATGGGCGTCTCCGGGCTATTGATATACTTGACCTCATCGGTGTCCTCGAGCACCCTGCCGCCGAATCCGATGAACTTGCCGCTGAGGTTGGTGATGGGAAAGATGAGGCGGTCGCGGAAACGGTCGTAATAACCCTCTCCGTATTCCCTTTTGAGAACCAATCCGGCCCGGCTCAGGGTCTCGGGAGAGATTCCCCGGCGCCGCGCCCGGTTGATCAGGCCGTCCCACCCCGGGGGAGCATATCCCAATCGGAACAGCTCCACGATGCGGTCCGAAAAGCCCCTTTCGGCAAGGTAGCGACGGGCTTTCTCGGCATCCACGTTCTCCTGAAGCTGCTGGTAATAATGGGCGGCGGCCAGATGATTGGCCATGTAAAGGGGCTCATACTGGGACTGGTCGCCGCCGCTTCGCTCACTGGCTGGAAGGGTGATGTTCGCTCGCTCGGCTAAAAACCGGACCGCATCCGGAAAGCTCATCTTCTGATATTCCATCAAAAACTTGAAGATATTGCCCCCCGCCCCACACCCGAAGCAGTGAAAGATCTGCCGCTGGGGGCTGACCGAGAAGGAGGGCTTCTTCTCCTCGTGGAAGGGACACAGCCCGGCATAGTTCTTGCCCTGTTTCTTCAGGGGAACATACTCCGAGATCAATTCCACGATATCGTTGTGCTCCCTGATCTCTTCGATGATCTCGTCGGACAGCCGTGCCACGTTCATCCTCTCCTATTCCAGCTCCACCACCGTGACCCCATCTCCCCCCTCGTTCCAGGCGCCCAGGCGATATCCTTTGACGCCTGGAAAATCCTTCAGAAACTCACCCACCCGCTTGCGCAGGGCCCCGGTTCCCTTGCCGTGGATGACCCACAGAGTGGTCAGGCCGGCCAGAAACGCCCGGTCCAAAAATTTTTCCAGTCTCTCCACGGCCTCATCGGCCGTCAATCCCCGCAGATCGACTTCCCCGCTGGCATCCTCAGTCAGAGTCCGGCCGACATCGATGCCGTGCCCCAGGGTGTTCCGTCCCGGGGCCGGTTCGGAGGGCGGGCGGAGATCGGCACCATCCAATTCCATGATCAGATTGCCCACCTGGACCTTATACCGAGCGCCTCGCCCCATCCTGGCGATCACCTCTCCTTCCGCCTGGAGGCTCTTCACCCATACCGGGTCGCCCCGGTTCAGTTTGACGGACGGCTCATCCGGCTCGGGGGCCAGCTCCTGTCGGCGCTCTTTCAATTGGGAGGCTTTCTCGTTCAGAGCCCGATGCGTCTCCTTGATCACCGCCCGGCTGGCCTGTTTCTCCCGGATCTGGGCCACCACCCTTTCCACCAGGGCATTGGCCTCAGCCAGGACCAGCTCCGAATCCCGATAGGCCCGCTCCCGGATGCGGTCTTCCTCCTGGCGAACGCTTAGGAGCCTGTGCTCGTATTCCTCCATGGTGCGTTTCAGCCGAGCCTCTTTGTCCCGGAGCTGGGCATTTTTCTTCTCGTACCAGATCACCCGGTCCTGCAGATCTTCGATGATCTCGCCGGTCTTCCTTCCCTTCGGTCCGATCAGGTCGGATGCCCGCTTCACCACCGTGTCCGGCATGCCCAGACGCTCGGCGATCTCCAGGGCGTAGCTGCTGCCGGGAAGACCCATGTGAAAATGGTAGGTGGGACGTAACGTCCGCCGATCGAATTCTAAAGAAGCATTCTCCGTGTCGGATTGGTCGTGGGCGTAGGCCTTCAATGAGCCGAAGTGCGTGGTGGCCATGGTATGAGCCTGCCGGAGAGTCAGGGCATCCAGAATGGATACGGCCAGGGCAGCCCCCTCCTCGGGATCGGTGCCCGCACCGATCTCATCCAGCAATACCAGGGTGTTCCGGTCGGCCCGTGACAGTATTTTGACAATCTGCCGCAGATGAGAAGAAAAAGTGCTCAGCGATTGCTCCAGGGATTGTTCGTCCCCGATGTCGGCATAGATGTCCCCGTAAACGGGGAGCTCGCTGTCGGGATGAGCCGGAATCGGCAGGCCGGCTTGAAACATCAGGCTTAAAAGGCCCAATGTTTTCAATACCACCGTTTTACCGCCGGTATTGGGTCCCGTGATGAGCACCGTACGAATCCGTCCCCCCAGCTCCAGATCCAAGGGCACGACCTCCCCCTCCTCCCCGGCCAGCGATATCAACAGGGGATGACGCGCCGTTCTGAGCCGCAGGACGCCGTCCGGGCTGATCCTCGGGACATCGGCGGGAAGCTTCAGGGCGAACCGGGCTTTGGCCTGAATACAATCCAGCCGGCCCAGAATGCTCAGATTCGCATCGATCGTCCCGGAGACCTCGGCCACCGCGGCGGTCAACTCTCTCAAAATCCTGACCACCTCCCGCCGCTCCTCCAGCTCCACCTCCCTGAGCCTGTTTCCGAGTTCCAGAACAGCTGCCGGCTCTATGAACAGGGTCGTGCCGCTGGCGGAACGGTCATGGACCACTCCAGGAACGCGGCTTCGATGACGGCTGGGCACCGGAATGACATACCGGCCGTCCCGCAGAGTGATGACCTCCTCGGAGCGGCTCTGCGCTGATGACCGGGAGGACAAAAGGGACCGCAAGGTGGACAGGATACGATCCCTGACGGTCACCTGTTCCTGCCGCAGATGGCGCAGTTTCCGGCTGGCATCGTCCCGGATCTGTCCCTTGGGATCGATCTTGCTGTCGATCTTCTGGCGCAGATCCTCCAGAACTTTGATCGTCCGGATGGACGCCTCCAGGTGCGGATAGACCCCGGCGTGATCCCCGGCGAAGGCGGCCAGATCCCGGCACAGCCGAAGAATATGGCTCAACTGCAGCAGCTCCTCGGGCTCCAGGATCGAGCCCTCCCCGAGACACCGGGCCAATCCCGGACGGATATCCTCAAATCGTTCCAGGGGGAAATCTCCCCCTCCCCGGAGGAGATCGACCGCCTCGGTCACCTCCTGCAGGGCGAACGCGATCTGCTCCCCATCGGTCATCGGAGTGATGGTCAGGGCGTTCTCCTGCCCCAGAGGAGAGAGCGTCTTCTGGCTCACCAATTGTCGGATTTTATGGAACTCTAGAACCTGGAGGGTATGTTGATCCATACGTTCTGAGGTGGAACTCCAAAAGCCGGGGGGGAGGCTGAACTCTGCTCTTTGAAAAGATTACCGGGTATCCGGATCCGGCGTGGCCTCCGGTGACGTCGTGGTCTTCTCTTTGGATTTCGCGTCCTGAAGCTGATCGATGACCTGAGAGCTCCGCTTCAGAACCTCTTCGCGGCCCCGGGAGAGACCTTTCTCGACCGAGTCGCCCATCACATCGCCCAGCGACCTCATCTGGGGCACACCCTCTTGAACAAAACGATACAGAGAGGGCGCCACAGCTCTCAGGGGAGTGGCCGACCAGGAAACGTTCAGCTCCTGATACACCGCTTCCGGAAGCGTGAACAGGCCGAGGAAGATCAAAACCAGGCTGATGATCAGGGCGCCTTTTATGACCCCGATGAAACTTCCTCCCAGCCGATCGAGAACATCCAGAGGGGTGGCCCTGACCACCTTAAAGAGGAGATTTCCCAGCGCTCTGATGAGGATAAAAACGAGGATAAAGATGAGGATAAAGGCGACCAGCGTGGCCAGTGAAGGAGGGAATTTCAACCTGTCGATCAAAACGTCGGACCAGATGGGCGCGCCGGTGATGCCGACCAGAAAAGCGACGATGATGCCCGTCAGTCCGGTCACCTCGCGAATGAAACCCTTGCGCGCTCCGGCAATAAAGAAAAAGAGCAAGATGAGGGCGACCACGATATCGACCCAATTCATGGTTCCCTTCCGATCCTATCGGTTCGATATCCTCTCTCTAGGTCCGATGTCGACCAGAGGATGTCCTGCGGAGCCCCTAAAGCTGCTGTAACTTCTCTCTGACCAGAGCGTTGACCCGTCTGCCCGGGGCCCGGCCGCGGACCTGAGACATGACCATTTTCATCACCATCCCCAGATCGCCCGGCCCTTTCGCCCCCAGTTCGCGCAACGTTCGGTCGATGAGGACAGAGAGATCCGCCTCGGAGATCGGCTCAGGAAGATATTCCTTGATGACCTTGAGCTCCGCTTGCTCCTTTTCCACCAGATCCGGCCGCTGGCCCTGGATGAACTTCTCAATAGCCTCCTGCCGCATCTTGGCGGCCGTTGTCAGCGCCGCCAGCTCTTCTTCCCCGTTCAGTTCCCTGCCCTGCTCAATCATCGCATCCTTCAGTTGTGCGATCAGCAGGCGAATGACGCTCAGGCGCTCCTTCTTCCCGGCGCGCAGGGCATCCTTCATATCCCGGGTCAGTATCTCCAACAGCGATGAATCAGGCATATTTCAAAGCGTTCTTTCTGGCCTTTCTTCTGGCAGCTGCGATCTTTTTCTTTTTGCGCTCGCTGGGCTTCTCAAAATGCTGATGCTTCTTGATTTCGGATAAAATACCCGCTTTCTCGCAAGCTTTGTGAAACCTCCTCAGCGCTTTGTCAAACGGTTCCTTTTCCCGTACCCTGATGCCCGCCATGCAAGTCTTAACCCCCTTTCACATAATGGAAGTAACATCATGAGATCATACACCTCTATCATATCCGTAAACATTTAATAATAACCATTTGTCTTGTCAATGTCAAGGTTTTTCCGGCAGGTCCTCAAGACGGCGGACCCCCCTCTGGTCCAACTCACCCAGCTGGAACATAACCAATCCCAGAAACACGGCGGCCGCCGTTTCGGCTCGCAATCTCCTGGGCCCCAGGGTCACCGTCCGGACACCGGACACTCTGGCCTGCCGAATCTCCTCTCCGGAGAAGCCCCCTTCCGGTCCCACCAGGATCAATATCCGCCGTCGCGAGGCCACCTCACCCAGCACCCGGCCCAGCGGCAGGGCATCTTCCGACAGGGCCGCCATCAGCGAGACATCGAATCGTGAGATCTGTTCGAGGACCTCGGCGAAGGTCACCGGAGCTTCCACCTCCGGCAGATGCGTCCGCAGGGATTGCTTCATGGCGCCGATGGCGATCCTCTGCCAGCGGCCCAGTTTTCCGGCCGCAGATCCCCGGGCCGGGGAAATCAGGGTCCGTTCGGTGATCATCGGCCAAATGCCGTAAACGCCCAGCTCGGTCCCCTGTTGAATGATCTGTCCCAGCTTGGCGCCCTTCGGCAGGGCCTGCGCCAGAGTGACCTCGGCGATGGGTTCCCGCTGACGGCGGCGGCGGCGGACAATCCGCCCCTCGGCGCTGGTGGCGCCGATCCGATCCAATACCACCACGAATTCATTATCCCTGCCGTCCACGGCGGTGATGACATCGCCGGAGACCAGACGCAGGACCGAGCGGATGTGCTTGGTCTCGTCAGCCCGAAAATGGACCCGGTCATCCCGGACATCTTCTGGACGTATATAAAAATGTGTGGTCATATCAACTTTCCACATCTTGACTTCGAACCACGGCCTCAGCCAAGGTATCGGCAACGGTCACTTCCAACCTGGTCCAGGCTACCGGTCCCATGATCACATCCCAAGCGCATCCTTGACCTTGCCCCAGAAATTTCGGCCCGGCCGGGGAGGACGAATGGCCTCCAGCTCGGCCAGCTGCCGGAACAAGCTGCGCGCCTCCTTGTTCAACTTGTCGGGCGTCCATACGATGACGACGATCAGCTGGTCTCCGCTGCCGTAGCTTCGCAGATGGGGGATGCCCTTTCCTTTCAACTGGAATATCTTCCCGGACTGCGTGCCGGCGGGAATGCGCAGCCTGGTCGAGCCATCCAGGGTGGGCACCTCGATTTCATCTCCCAGGGCCGCCTGGCTGAAGCTGATGGGAATCTCACAGAGGATGTCATCTTCGCGACGCTGGAAGTATTCATCCTCCTCCTCCACCAGGGAAACGATGACGTCGCCGGCTGGACCCTTCTGGGGACCGACATTGCCCTTGCCCCTGATGGGGATGTAATTGCCATCCCGAACTCCCGGGGGGATCTTCACCGAGATGGTGGTGGATCCCCTGGACCGGCCTTCACCGCCACACTTGGAGCAGGGCTTGGTGATGATGCGGCCCCGGCCGCCGCAGGCGCTGCAGGTCGTCAGGTTGACGAACTGTCCAAAGAGCGAACGCCTTATCTGACGAACCTGGCCCGCCCCACCGCAGCTGGCGCACGTTTTGACCGCATCGTCATCATATGCGCCGGAGCCGTCGCAACCATCGCAGGTCTCCAACCGGTTCACCCGGATCTTTTTCTCCACGCCCGCGGCCATCTCGGCCAGCGAAAGTCTCAGAGTCACTTTGAGATCGGACCCGCGATGAAACACCTCCCGGCGGCCGCCTCGTTGAGATCCCCCGAACAGATCCCCAAAAATGCCTCCCCGGAAGAAACTTCCCAGAACATCCTCGAAATCCTGGAAATGGCTGAAATCGGACCATTGGAATCCACCGCCGCTGAAGGATCCACGCAATCCCTCATGTCCGAAGCGATCGTAGGCAGACTTTTTCTCCGGGTCGCTGAGCACCTCATAGGCCTCGGCGGCCTGCTTGAATTTCTCCTCGGCTGCCGCGTCTCCCGGATTTCTATCGGGATGAAACTTGAGGGCCAGCTTCCGGTAAGCCCGCTTGATCTGATCCGCAGAGGCGTCCCGATCCACGCCCAGCGTTTGGTAATAATCTGTTCCGTTCATTTGAGTCGCCAGGATTTCCGGTTGAAAAACGACGGGCCGAGAGAATGCTTCGGAGCCCCTATCTCTCAGCCCAGGTGAATGCTCTCGTTGAATCTGCCGCTTTCACTCCGCGGCCCGCTGATCTTGTTTCTTATCCTTGTTCCCCATCCCGCTGCTTTTCGCCGGGACCTTTTTCCCGTTCCGCTCTTTGATCATCTCCCGGTCCCCGGGGGCCCGCGAGACGATCACACGGGGCGCTCGCAATAGCCTGTCCTTCAATAGATAACCTGGCTGTACCTGGCCGACAACGGTGTCCGGGGGATGCTCAGCATCATCGACCTGCATGACCGCCTCATGGTGGTGGGGATCGAAAGGCCGGCCCACCGCCTCAATGGGCTGCAGACCTTCCCGGGTCAGGAGCTCGTTCAAATGGGTATAGATCAGCTCGATCCCCTTGTGAAAGGCATCAAAATCTTTGGCGCTATGGGCCGAAACGAGAGCCCGCTGGAAATTGTCCAGGACGTCGATAAGCTGGAGAATGAGCTCTCTGTTGGCGGTCTCCACCACCTGTTGGAACTCTCTGGTGGTTCGTTTCCTGTAATTGTCAAACTCGGCCGTCAGCCGGAGCAGCCGGTCTTCCAGCTGTTCCTTCCGCCCCTGCAGCTCCTGATGGCGTTGTTCCAGTTCCCCGATGTGGGCTTCAAGCTCGGCAAGCCTTTTTTCGACCCCGGATTTCTTTCCCGGGGATTTCTTTTTTTCCTTCCCGTCCTGTTTTTCTTTGACCGCCGTCGTCTTCGACTTCCTCATGGACGCACCTCACTCCTCCCACATACATTCCAGCAGCCGGGCCATGTAATCCACCACGGCACAGAGCCGGGCATATCTCATCCGGGTGGGGCCGATGATGCCCAGGGTACCCTCGACCTTGCCGACACGATATCCGGCCGTCAACAGGCTGTAGTGCTGCATCTCTCCGTGGACATTCTCGCTGCCGATGGTCACCGAAACCCCTTCCCCGGGCCGCTGAGAGAGCAGCGTGCCCAGCGTTTTCTCCTCCTCCAGCAAGCCCATCAGCTTTCTCAGCCGGAGCCGATCCTGGAACTCGGGCTGACTGACGATATTGACCGTGCCGGCGAAATGGAGCTGGCCCCCCTGGGGGAAATCGAAAAACAGGTGGGCGGAATCGACCATATACTGGATCAACTTGGGATCGCCGTAGGAGACATCCCTGACCCGGTTGGGCAGTGTCTCGCGGATCTCCTGGATGGTCAGGTCGCCCAGGCGCTCGTTCAACAGGCGGCAGGTATCCTGAAGCTTGTGTTCCGGAATGGAGGTGCCCACCTCCATGACCACCGTTCTCACCAGACCGGATTTGATGGTCAGCACCAGAAGCAGTCGCGTTTCCGAGAGCGGCACCATCTCCATGCGCTGGAAGATGCCCTTCTGAAATCGAGGGCTCAGGGTGACGCCCAGCTGTCGCGAGACCAAACCCAGAACATGGCTGGCCTGGCTGAGGAGATCATCGATGTCGTGGCTGCCCGATCGCATCTGGCTTCTGATGCGGCCCTTGATGGACTCCGACAGGGCGTAGAACGGCATCAGCGAATCGACGTAATATCGATAGCCCCTGTCGGTCGGCACCCGGCCGGCCGATGTATGCGGCTGGAAAAGATATCCCAGCCGCTCCAGGGTGCCGAGGGTATTGCGAATACTGGCCGGGCTGAGATTCAGGCGGCGGCGGCGGGCCAGATGGGGCGATCCCACCGGTTCGGCCGTGCGGATGTACTGATGGATCACAGATTCCAGAATGCGCTGCGCACGGGCGTTCAGTGATTCTCCTACTTCTTCATTTTTAAACAAGTTAGAAGGCACCTCCTGTTTAGCACCCAAAGGCGGAGAGTGCTAAAATGGGGTGTTAAAATACAAACAAATAGCGGGTCTGTCAATAGAAAACCGGCCCTGGCCCCCTTGGCTCCTTGGCCCCTTGGCCCCTTGGCCCTGCCCGGGGCGGCGGCAGGAGGGGCGGAACATCCAGCGGTTACTGACCGGCCGCCTTCAACACCTCCATCAGCTGATCAACCTCCTCGGCCTCCAGCTTCTTGTCGGCCATGATGGCCTGCATGATCTCGCCGATCTCCTGGAATTCCTCCTTGTCCACCCGGTTATCCTTCACAGCCACGATGAAATCGTCGAACGTCTGCTGCGCCTGGTCACGGTTATAACCCTCTGGCAGGCCGGTCATGACGCCCTCGACCATCTTATCCATGGCCAGGTTGACCAGTTTGGCCCGGTTCATATAGAGCATCAAGACGGCGGCGACCAGAATGACCACCACGATGATGACGGCAATGAGACAACCCTTTCTCTTCATGGGAAACCTCCCTGGAAAAGAATTGAACGTTGAAACTTTAACTTGCGAGTGAGAATTTCCCGGTCGCCCCACCAAAAAGGAGCTTCGTCACCACTACAGCCTTCCCGATCTGAGGATGGCGATCGCCAGCCACAGACCCAGCATGCCGGCGATGAGAAATCCGGCGATGCCGATGACGGAGTATCCGAACAGGAAAGGGCCGACCTCCAGGCGCATGATCATGGACGAGCCGACGATCAGCGCAGCGATGATCAGACTGAAGGCCAGACGGTTGCTGGAACGATCCAACTCGTTGATCAGCCGTTCCAGGCCGCGGTGCCGGAACTCAAGGGCCAGCTCGCCCCGCCGGACCTTCTTCAGGATCGAACTCATCTCCTGAGGAAAAATGCTCACCAGGCGGTGAAAATCTCTGCCGGTCTTGATCAGCTCGCGGAGAAGCTGCTGGGGCTGAAAGCGTCTTTTTAACACATCCTTCACGAAGGGCTCGGCCTCCACCAGGAAATTATACTCCGGGTCCAGCAGCCGGCCGACCTCCTCATAGGTGATCAGCGCCCGGGCCAGCAGCATATATTCCGAGCGTATGCGGAATTGATAGCGATGCGAGATGTGGAACAGATCCTCCATGACGCCCCGCATATCGATGCGGCTCAAGGGCAGCCCGGTATACTTGTCGATCAAATCGGTGAGGTCAAGCTTAAACGCCATCAGATCGATATTCTCCTCCACCAGACCCATCTCCAAATAGAGGCGGGACAGCTCATCCACGTCCCGGTGGAATGCGGCCACCAACAATCCCGATAGCTGCGACATCATCTCCGGGCTGAGACGGCCCATCATGCCGAAGTCGACGGGCGCGATGACATTGCCCGGCAGGACGAAAAGATTTCCGGGATGCGGATCGGCGTGGAAAAAACCATGCTCGAAGACCTGCTTTAACAGGATCTGTCCGCCCCGGCGGGCGATGATCCGCCGGTCCAGATCAAGGTCCTCGAATCGCTCCAGATGCGAGATCTTGACGCCCGCCACCATTTCGACGGTCAGCACCCGAGCGGAACTCAACGGCCAGTAAACCCTGGGGACGTGGACGATGTCCGAACCCTCGAAGTTGCGAGCGAAGATCTCCATGTTCCGGGCCTCATTGGTGAAATCCACCTCCCGCCGGGTGGTCCGCTCCAGCTCATCGACGATGCCCTCCGGATCGTACCGCCGGCTCTCCGGCAGGTGCTTGACCAGCAGTCCGGCCAGGTCCCTCAGAATGCTCATATCCTCCATGATCATCTGGTCAACGCCGGGCCGCTGCACCTTGACGATGACCTTATGTCCTTCTGAGGTGGTCGCCCGATGCACCTGGGCCAGTGAGGCCGAGGCCAGCGGCTTTTTCCGGAAACTGGCAAACAGTTCTTCCGGCTCCCGGCCCATCTCCTGGCAGATCACCGCTCTGATCTGTTCATATCCGACGGGCGAGACCTCATCCTGGAGCTTGGACAGCTCGCGGATATACTCCGGCGGCACCAGAAAAGGCCTCATGCTGAGCATCTGGCCCAGTTTGATGAAAGCCGGGCCCAGTTCCTCCAACGCCAGCCTGAGACGCTCCGGCGTGGAGAGCTCGACCGCTTCCTTTAATCCCTTAATGGTCAGGGATTGACTGCGCAGCAGATATTGCGAGACCTTGATGCGGCTGAGAATATGGCCGAATCCATACTTCAACAGAATGGCCACAATCTGCCGGAAGCGCTTCAGATGGCGATATCCTTTGCCGATTTGGGCGATGGGCATGGTTCGTCAATCGATGAACGGGGAAAGCCGGCATCCTGGATTTAAGATTCGGTATTGACTGCTTACTGCCTGCTGCTGACTGTTTTTTCGCCTCAATACATACCACAAAACCTCTCCGGTGTCAACACATTTCCCATCTCCAGGAGAGATTATCGGCGTGCCGCCGGCGATCCCGGACCGGGAGGACGATCACCGGGAGGTCTTCCGCTGGGTGGCATTCAGTTTCTTCTCCATGTGGGCGATGGTCTTCTGCAGAATTTTCACCTGTTGCCGGAGATCATCGACCTCCTCCTCCCGGGCCGGCCTGAGCTTGTTTACGGTGGCCTTAACCTGTTCCTCGACCCAGAGTTTTGCCTCTTTAGAGCGCTCCTCGACTCTCTCCCTCAGATCCCGGATGGTCTGCGCCCGTTCCTTCTTATCGAGATGCCCCTTCTGGATCAGATCGTCCACCAGTTCCTCGATCTTCTCCCGGGTCACATCCACGGCACCGATGCTGGTGACCAGGGCTTTTTTGACCGCCTCCACGACCACACCGCCCCCCTTGAGAAAGAACTGGCTGGCCACCTTCGCCGAGGGCATGGTGTCCTTCCAGTCTTTCGCCTCGTTCGATAAAATCTGGAACAGGGTGGGCAAAGTGATGTCCTCCTTGGTCTTATTGTCGATCACCATGACATCCTGGCCCTGCTTGACCAATTCAGCCACATCCTGGAGCGTGACCGTGTGCTTCTCCTGGACGTCGTAAAGCCTGCGGTTGACATATCGCTTGATGATCCGTGACATGGTCGGTACCCCCTTTCGATGGTTATGGTGCGCTGCACAATGCCCGGCTCTATAATAGTGCAGCGCACCATAAAAGTCAAGAGGTTTTTGCGGAAAAAAAAGGGCGCGACGACCGCGCCCCGTGCCCATCCTCGGAGAATGTGCTGTTGCTCAAACCTCCGGTGCGAGGAGGTCGCCATAGAGATCGGTTCTACGATCGGCCAGCAGATCGTTACGCTCGGTGATCTTTTTATCCCTGGATCTCATGGGATCGACCTGCGCAATGCCGACCGTCTCCTCATCGGGCCCCGCCGAACAGATCACCTCTCCCCGCGGACCGGTGATCTGGCTCATGCCGGAATAGGTCAGGCTTCTGTTCCCCCGGGTCTCCGTCCCGGTGCGATTGGCGGTGATGACGAACAGGCCGTTCTCCAGACAGCGCGTGACCATGGCGCGCTGACAGTAGGGCAGCACCAGATTGGCGGGATGGCAGATGATGTCGGCTCCTTTGAGCGCCAGGATCCTGGCCGACTCGGGATAGATCCAGTCGAAGCAGACCATCAGGCCGAGCTTCGCCTCGCCGATATCGAAGGCCAGAAATCCGCTGTCGCCGGGGTGGAAAAAGGTCTTCTCATCGACGAACAGATGGCTTTTCCGATAGGTCCTGACCCATCCCCGGGGGCTGACCAGGACGGCCGAGTTGTAGAGCCGGCGACCGGCCTCTTCGGCCAATCCGGCCACCAGATGCGTTCCCGTCTCCTTCGCCAGGCGTATCAGCATCCGGGTGGTGGGGCCGCCGGGAATCGGCTCGGCCAGCTTGGCCACCTCCTGCCGATAGAGAAACAGATAGCCGCTGTTGAACAGCTCCGGCAGGACCAGCAGCTGGGCATCGACCCCCTGGATCAGCTCCTGGGCCCGGCGAAGATTATACTCCTTATCCCCGAAATGGGGATCGAACTGAACATAGCCGACTTTCATGCCGCCGCTACTCCCCGCTGCGATGTTCAGGAATGTTCGTGAGCCGAAAAGATCTCCGAGAGCCGCTCCTGGAAGATCCGGTAGGTGCCGTCGTCGAAGAGGACGAAGACCACCTTGCGTAACGACTCGGATTCCTGAAGGAACTCCACCGCCTCGATCAGCATGGCCCGGGCGCACAGATGAGCCGAGAGCCCGCCCACCCCGCACCCGATGGCCGGGAAGGCCAGCGAGGTCGCGTCGATCTCGTAGGTCCCGAAGTAGGCGTTG
>CAZOYL010000055.1:15045-16186 GCA_964584035.1 uncultured Gemmatimonadota bacterium
GTCAACTTCTCTTCCTCGGCCAGCGCCAGGCTGCTGTGGGTCGCCCTCCGAACCAGATCCTCATCCGTTTTCAGGTCCTGCCCCATGCCGGCGGCGTGAATGACATGCCGGGCCCTCAGAGCGCCGGCCGTGGTGATGACGGCATCGCCCACCGAAATGGGTCCTTTGGCGACGGCCTCCTGTTCGACAATCTCGCCGCCTTTCCGTTTGATGGCCCCGGCCACACCGCTTCCCATCCACAGATGGTTGTTGGCGGCATTGACCACCGCGTCCACATCCATCTCGGTGATATCGCCGTGATCCAGAATGACCTCTGCCCGGCCCACTCTGACTCGCATGTAAAACCTCCTAAAAAGATCAATCCAATCTCGTCAGACCGCATTTTTTCGCCATCTCAACGGCCCGGCGATTCAGCTCGGGCCGTGGATGGGCAGGATCAAAAAAAAGGCCGCCGGACCGAAGCTGTCCGACGGCGCCAGTCCGTCTCGATCACTCAATGGCTGCTTCTGTATCCCGGTCGAAGAAATGGGCCTTGCTCATGTCGAAGATCAGATCCAGCTTCTGGCCCACCTCCGGAGTCTCGTGGACGTCCACCCGGGCCACGATAGGATGTGAGCCGGTGGTCAGATAGAGGAACAGCTCGTTGCCCATGGGCTCGAGCACCTCCAGGGTGGCCTGCGCCGGGACCTTCTCGCGGGCGCCCTCGGCAAAGCCCTTATCGTAGATATCCTCGGGCCGGAGCCCGAATGTCAATTCCTTTCCGATATAGGCCTTGAGAGAATCGGCCATCTGTTGAGAGACCTTCACCCGAAAGTTGCCCTCATCGAAGATCAGGGCCCCGTTCTCGGTCTTCAAGATGCCTTCCATAAAATTCATGGCCGGGCTGCCGATGAAGCCGGCCACGAACTTGTTCACCGGATGATCATATAACTTCAGGGGCGTATCCACCTGGTGGACCACGCCGTCCTTGAGCAGCACGATGCGGGTGCCCATGGTCATGGCCTCCGTCTGGTCGTGGGTGACGTAGACCATGGTCACCCCCAGGCGATTGTGCAGTTTGCTGATCTCGGTGCGCATCTGCACCCGGAGCTTGGCGTCCAGGTTGGACAGGGGCTCGTCGAAGAGAAAGACCGCCGGGCGA
>CAZOYL010000056.1:0-16152 GCA_964584035.1 uncultured Gemmatimonadota bacterium
AGCGGTGCGCTTCTGGCCATCATCACGCTGGGCGGTCTGGGACTGCTCTTCGCCGCGGGCCTGGCCTGGGCCTCAAAGAAGTTCGCCGTCCAGGAGGATCCCCGCCTGCCCAGGATCATGAACGTTCTGGCAGGGGCCAACTGCGGGGCCTGCGGATACCCCGGCTGCCGGTCTTTTGCCGAAGCGGTCATTAAAGGTCAGGCTGCCATCAGCGGCTGCACCCCCGGGGGAACGGAATCGACCAGCCGGATCGCTCTGATCATGGGCCTGGAAACCGACGGAGAGGAGTATGTTCCCCGGGTGGCCACCATCCGATGCCGGGGCGGGCACCAGGAGGCCCGGCAGCTGTTCGCCTACCAGGGTCTGGCCGACTGCGCGGCGGCTCAGCTGGCCGGCGGCGGCGCCAAAGCCTGCCGTTATGGATGTCTGGGGCTGGGAACATGCGTCCGGGCGTGTCCCTTTGACGCCCTTTCCATGGGCGGCAACGGGCTTCCGGAGGTGGACGAAGAACGCTGTACCGCCTGCGGCCTGTGTGTGTCGGCCTGTCCAAGGAACATCATCGAGTTGATCCCGCGCAGTGCCCAGGTGTATCTGGCCTGCGTTTCTCAGGATAAGGGCAAGGCCGTGAAATCGGTCTGCACGGTCGGCTGTATCGGCTGCGGCCTGTGTGCCAAACCCAAGGTGACTCCCTCCGGAGCCATCACCATGAAGGAAAACCTGCCGCAGGTCGATTACACCAAGGGCGGGATGGATCTGCTGGTGGCGGCGGCCAAATGTCCCACCAGCAGCTATGTTGATAAAGTGCCGCATCGACCGAAAGTGACCATCGACTCAAAATGTGACGGATGCGGAATCTGCAAAGAGGTCTGTCCGGTCGGCGCCATCGATGGTGAAAAAGGGCAGCGGCATAAAGTCATCATGGACAAGTGTATCGGCTGCGGCCTGTGTGTTTCTAAATGTCCTCTGGCGGCCATCTCCATCGTCGGCGCTCTGGGATATGTGGAGGAATCTTGAAGAAAAAACCCCGGGACGAGAGGCGGATGTCCTTTCTGGATCATCTCGAAGAGCTCCGCTGGAGAATTTTAAAGTCCCTGGCCGCCGTCATCCTGTTCTCTGTCGTCGCCTATTTTTTCTCGAAACACCTCCTCAATTTTATTACCCGGCCCGTTCCAGCGGAAGTCCAGCTGATCTTCACCACACCCACCGGGGCTTTTCTGGTCAGCATCAAGGTGGCCATCATCTTCGGCGTCCTGATCAGTCTCCCGGTGATCTTTTATCAACTCTGGGCATTCGTCTCGCCGGGGCTGGTGGAAACCGAAATCAGGCTGGCGGTGATCGTGGTCGCTTCGGCAACCGTCTGTTTTCTCCTGGGGTTCGCCTTTGCCTACTTCATCATTCTGCCTTTCGGTCTCCGGTTCCTGTTCAGCTTCCAGACCTCCTATCTGATGCCCATGCCGGACATCAGCAGCTACATCGGTTTCGCCGGCCGCCTGTTCATCGCCTTCGGGATCGTCTTCGAGCTGCCGCTGCTTTCTTTCCTGCTCTCTAAAATGGGCCTGCTGACACCGGATTTTCTGAGAAAGTGGCGGCGATACGCCATCGCCCTGATCTTCATCCTGGCCGCCATCCTGACGCCTCCGGATGTGATCACGCAGCTCCTGCTGGCCGCCCCGCTGATTCTGCTCTATGAACTCAGTGTGTGGATATCGGCAGCGGTGATAAGGAAAAAGAAAACCGCAGATGCCGCAGAGGGAGAAGGGGCCTGATCATCCGGTCCTTCCGGGGCCTCCGCTGCCGGAGCACTTTTCTGTTGCCTCGAGGCGATCCGTTTTTCTATTTTAAAAGAATACGGACCATGCCTCAGCACGATCCAGAGGTGTCGTTCATTGGAAAAGAAACTGGGCAAGGTCATCACCACGCTCCTGGCCATCCTGTTGGTCATTCTGGCCATCGTGCGGCTGGGGGATATGCGAGAAAAAGCCCCGGAATCTCGCCACCAGAGCCGCATCATGATGGATACGGTGGTATCCATCCGGGTCTACCGCGGTGATGCTGGAAGAATCGACCGGGCCATCGAGGCGGCCTTTGCGGAAATAGCCCGTCTCGATGATCTGCTCAGCGCCTGGAAACCCGACAGCGATATCGCCAGGATCAATCATCTGGCCGGGAAAAACCTCGCGGACGTCGATGACGGCACCTGGGAGGCGGTCAATCAGATCCAGGAGCTGGCCGCATTGTCCCGAGGCGCCTTTGACATCACCATCGGAGCCGTCACCCGGCTGTGGGATTTTTCCTCGCCGGAGATGTCTCCACCGGATCCGGCAGCCATCATCAAGGCGCTGCCCCTGGTGAGTCCCCGGCAGGTCATATTGGACAGCCTGAATCGGAAGATCGGACTGCGCCAGCAGGGAGCCTGGCTCGACCTGGGGGGCGCCGCCAAGGGATATATCGTGGACCGGGCCATCGAGGTCCTCCGGGGGAGCGGTGTGGAGGTCGCCGTGATCGATGCCGGCGGAGATATCGGGCTGCTGGGTCAGAAAACGGGCCGCGAGCCTTGGAAGATCGGCATCAGACACCCCACCAACCCCGGCTCCGCCATCGAGATCATCGAGGTGGATTCAGGAGCGGTGGCCACCTCAGGCAACTATGAAAGATTTTTCATCCACGATCAGATCCGATATCATCACATCCTGAATCCCAAAACGGGCATGCCGGCACCGCTGGTGGTCAGCGTGACCATCCTGGCTCAAACGGCCCTGGAGGCCGATCTGTTGTCCACAGCCGTTTTCGTTCTGGGACCACAGGAGGGGATCAACCTGATCGAGCAACTTGCCGGCACCGAGGGAGTCATTTACCTGGAGGGAGCGCAAGAACTGCGCCGGGTGGCTTCTTCGAATTTTCCACCGTCCACGGGGGAATTCACTCTATCGGGGACATCTTTACCACCAAGGAGGCGATAATGAGTTTCAGCAAATCCGCGCGATGGATAGGCTGGCTGCTGACAGCCGTCGGTTTGGCGCTCTTGCTGGCCTGCGCTGCCTCGCAGCAGGGACAGCAGGGATCGTCGGAGCTGGATCAGGCGGCCCTGCTCGAGCAGGCCCGGGCCGATTCCATTAAAGCGGCCCGGGAACTGGAGGTCCGCAAGATCAAGAGCACCGGGTCAGAATATCATAAGAACCGGCAGTACGCCGACGCCATCCCGCATCTGGAGAAAGTGCTGGAACTGGACCCCAAAAACGAAGGCGCTTATTTCATGCTGGCCGATTGTTACTTCCAGATGGACGATCTGGACCAGGCGATCGCCGTCTACCAGCGGGCCGTTTCTTTCGATCCGGACAACGGGAATTTTCACCAGTATCTGGGTTACATGCTGGACCGCAAAGGGCGCAGCCAGGAGGCCATGGCCGCCTATCAGAGAGCTGTCGAGTTGATGCCCGAAAGCCTGGAGGCCCACCTGGCGCTGGCCAATCTCTATCTCAACCAGGAAATGGAAATACCGGCTATCGAGCATTATGCCAAGGTCGTGGAGCTCGACGAGACCCGGTCGGAGGTCCTCATCGTGCTGACCAAACTCTACGCCAAGAACGGCATGAAGGAGGACCTGGCCAAAACCTATGAACAGCTGTTGAAGCTGCAGCCTGAGGATCCCATCTATATGCTGGAGCTGGGGAAAGTCTATACCGAACTGGGGCGCAACGAGGATGCCATCCTGCTGCTGCAGGACCTGCTGGCGACGCAGGAGGATAATGTCATGGCCTGTCTGTATCTGGGCACGGCGCTCAATAATGAGGCTCAATGTGTCAAGGCCATCGATATCTTCAACCGGGCTCTGGTCCTGGAACCCCAGAATCTCCGCGCCCTCAGCGACCTGGCCTACTCATACAGCGAGAACAGCCAGCAGGCCAAGGCCAGAGAGATCCTTGGCCGGGTGGCCAAACTAGATCCCAACTATGCCTACCGGCACGTGGTTCAAGGGGAAATCTACGAGAACGAGGCAGAACCCTACGTCAAGGCGGATGGAGCGGTCAAATACGAAGGAAAAGTGAAGTTCGAAAAAGCGGTGGAGGAATATAAAAAGGCCCTCAAAGATCCTGAGTGGGGACAATATGCCAAGCGAAAGATCGAATACCTGACGCCGTTCTTGCCGACCGACGAGGATCGGTTCTTTCACGGCCAGGATGGCTAAGATCCGCCCGGAGGCTATTCCAGAAGTTTTCTCAATTCTTCCATAAACTCCTTCTTATCTTTAAATTTCCGATAGACGGAGGCGAACCGGACGTAAGCGACCTCATCCAGCTGGTGGAGCTTTTCCATCACCAGTTCGCCGATCTCCTTGCTTTTCACCTCGCTTTTGGAGAGATTATAAAGCTCGTTTTCAATCTCATCCACCATGTAGTCGATCCGTTTGGTGCTGACGGGACGTTTCTTACAGGCGGTGACGATGCCCTGCAACAGCTTTTGCCGGTCGTAGGGCTCTCTCCGCCCGTCGCTTTTCACCACGGTAAGGGCCACCTTTTCGATATATTCGTAGGTGGTATACCGCTGACCGCATTTCAGGCATTCCCTCCGCCGCCGGATTGCTTTTCCCTCCTTGCTGGACCGGGAATCCACCACCTTATCCTCTTCATAAGCGCAGAAGGGACATTTCATCGGCGCCTCCCCCTTTGGGTCTCCGTTCGGATATCCGACCGGGTATCATTCCGCTCATTCTTTTTGCCGAGCTCCGGACCGGCCGGCAACGGCCCGTCCTGGGTCATATGACAGACCTCGATTCCCGCTTCCCGGATGATGGCTTCGGCCAAATCATCCGGATAGCCCTCCAGATAGACCACGCGCTTCACGCCGGCATTGATCAGCATCTTGGTGCACAGCACACAGGGGAAATGCGTCGAATAGAGCGTGGCGCCTTTGATGCTGACGCCGAAGCTGGCCGCCTGGATGATGGCATTCTGCTCTCCGTGCGTACCCCGGCATAATTCGTGCCGCTCGCCCGGCGGCACGCCCAGCCGATCCCTCAGACATCCTACCTCTTCACAGTGAACCAGCCCGGCGGGCGCTCCATTGTATCCGGTGGTCAGGATCTTCTTGTTCTTGACCAGTATGGCGCCCACCTTTCGCCGCAGACAGGTGGCTCTCTGGGCCACCCGCACGGTGATATCCATGAAATATTCATCCCAAGATGGCCGCGGCATCGATATCCTTTCCTGTCTGCAGCCGTCGTTTCAGATCAGCAGCTCCAGACATTGCTGAGACCAGGTCTCCAGCGCATCCCGCCGTTTGGACAGCTCCTCCACCGGCAGAAATCCCGCCCGGGTGATCTGGCGCTCGCGGCGGCGCACGGCCGGACGGTCCAGATCCCAGAGATGAACGATGCCGAAATGCACCCGGCCGACCGAATTGGAATCGTCGTTGAGCAGTCCGACGATGTGCTCCCGATGATTCGCCTCCACCCGAATTTCCTCGGCCACCTCCCGGGCGGCCGCCTCCAGATAGAGCTGGCGCTGCGATGAGAACAGGTTCATATCCCGGGGCTCAATATGCCCGCCGATCCCGATAGAGCCTTTGGCCCGCAGCCGGTCCTCACCCGATTCCCGGCCCCGGACGTAGTGGAAGACACAGCCGGCATGCCTCAGGATGACATAGGGGATCAGTTGTTTATAGGCAGGATCACGTTCGGCCTGGCGCCGGGCGATGAACCGGCTGTTCCCGTTGCCGAGAATGGCATCGAGATAGCTTTCGGTCTGCCGGAAAAGCCCCTGAAAGCGCCCCAGCTCGTCCAGCAGACGGCTTTCGAAGACCAGAACCAGCTCTTCCCTGGAACCGGATCCGGGCATGAGGAACATCTCCCCGTTTAGAGTTCGGGATACAGCGGGAACGCCTGGCACAGTTCCCTGACGTCTTTTTTGACCTTCTCGGCGACCGTTTCGTCGCCGGCGTGATCGATCACCTCGGCGATGAACCGGCCGACCTGTTTCATCTGATCCTCTTTCATGCCCCTGGTGGTCAGCGCCGGCGTGCCCAGGCGGATTCCGCTGGGGTTGAAAGGCGTCCGGGGATCGAACGGGATCATGTTCTTATTGCAGGTGATATTGGCCCGGTCCAGGGCTTCCTCGGCCTCTTTGCCGGTGATCTCTCTATTGGTCAAATCCACCAGGATGAGATGGTTATCGGTGCCTCCCGAGACCAGCTTGAGGTCATGGGCCAGCAGCTCCTGGGCCAGGGCTCTGGCATTCTTGACGATCTGGGCGGCGTATTCCTTGAACTCCGGCTTGGCCGCCTCATGAAAGGCCACCGCTTTGGCGGCATTGACATGATCGTGGGGGCCGCCCTGCAGGGCCGGGAATACGGCCCGGTCGATATCCTTGGCAAATTGCTCCTTGCACATGATGATCGCTCCCCGCGGGCCGCGCAGGGTCTTGTGGGTGGTGGTGGTGACCACATCGGTGAAGGGAAAGGGGCTCTGGTGGACGCCGCCCACGATCAGACCGGCGATGTGGGCGATATCGGCCATGCTGATGGCGCCGACCTCCTGAGCGATCTCATGAAAGGCCTGAAAATCGATCTCCCGGGGATAGGCAGTAGCTCCGGAGACGATGATCTGGGGCTTTTCCCGGCGAGCCAGCTCCCTCACCTGGTCATAATCGATCAGATGCGTCTCGGGGTGCACTCCGTATTGGACGGCTCGATAAGCTTTTCCCGAAAAACTGACCTTGTGACCATGAGTAAGATGCCCGCCGTGAGCCAGGCTCATGCCCAGGATGGTATCTCCAAAATTCAGCAGCCCCACATAGACGGCCACGTTGGCCGGACTTCCCGAATAGGGTTGAACGTTGACATGCTCGGCGCCGAAGAGATCTTTGGCCCGTTCGATGGCCAGGTCTTCGGCCTGATCGATGAACTGATTGCCGCCGTAATAGCGCTTGTGAGGGTATCCCTCGCTGTACTTATTGGTCATCACGCTGCCCATGGCGGCCATCACCGCCGTGCTGGTGAAGTTTTCCGAGGGAATCAGCTCCAGACCGTATTTCTGGCGTTCGATCTCCTGGCTCATGATCTCGGCCATACGGGGATCCATCGACTGCAAGACCTTGAGACCGGTGGTGTTCATTGTTACCCTCCTGCTGCTCGGTTATTCTTCGATGCGTTCTTCCTGGCCCGGTTCTTTTATGCTCGGCTCTGCCTCGCCGATCACCTGGTCCAATTTCTGTATCCGCCGCAAATGCCGGCCACCCTCGAACCCGGTGGTCAGCCAGACATCCATGATCTGAGGGACTTCTTCCGGCGCAACCTTCCATCCCGACAGGACCAGCACGTTGGAGTCGTTGTGCTGACGGGTCAGTCGAGCCGTCTCGGCGTCCAGGCACAGGGCGGCCCTGATCCCCTTAACGCGATTGGCCGCCATAGTCATCCCCTGCCCGGTGCCGCAGACCAGAACGCCCCGCTGATGCCGGCCGGCCGCCACCCCCAGGGCCACCGGAAAGGCCAGGTCGGGATAATCGACCGATGCCTCCGATGAGGTGCCGTAATCCGTGACCCGGTGCCCCTGCGATGCAAGGATTTCCTTGACGGCTTCTTTCAAACGGTATCCGGCATGATCGCTGCCCACGGCGATATTCATACTCACCCCCTCATGAACACAGGGCCCCCAGGGCGATGGAATTCAGCTTGGCCCGGACGGTGTCGGAGCGGGACAGCAGGACGATGGGCTGTTTGGCCCCCAGGATGACACCTCCCACCTGCGCGCCGGTGAGATAGACCAATCCCTTGACGCCGATGTTTCCGGAGGCGATATTGGGCACGATGAGAATGTCCACCTCTCCGGCCACCTCGCTCGACACGCCCTTCATCTGAGCGGCCCTTCGGGATACGGCGATGTCCATGGCCAGAGGGCCCTCGATGACGGCATCGGGCAGTTCCTTTCTCCGGCTCATGGCGACGATCTCGGCGGCGTCGAGCGTCTCCGGGATGTCGGGATGAACGGTCTCCAGGGAGGCCAGCAGGGCCACCTTGGGCCGATCGATGCCCAGCCGGTTGGCCAGGAAGATGGCGTTCTTGAGAATATCGATTTTCTGTTTCAGGTCCGGCTGGATAACCATGCCGCCGTCGGAGAAGATCAGCAGCTTGGGATAATCTTTCACCTTCACCACAGCCACATGGCTGAGCAGACGATTCCCTCGCAGCCCCCGTTTTTCCTCCAGAACCAGACGAAGAATATCCGGCGTGCTGAGTTTTCCCTTCATCAACAGATCGGCCTCTCCCCGAGCCACCAGATCCACGGCCCGGGCGGCCGCCTCGATAGGGTCGGCCTCATCGATCTGCTCGTAGGCCGAGATATCCACGCCGATGCGGTCGGCAATGCGGGCCATCTCGGCGGTATCTCCCAGCAGGATCGGCTGGATCATGCCCAGCTCGGCAGCCTGGTCCAGGGCTTTGAGGACCTCCTCGGCCTGGGCCGCAGCCACAGCCAGCCGCTTGGTGGATCCGCTGCGAACCGCATCGATCAACTGCTCGAAAGTGGTGATGGGCATCGCCGGCTCCTGCTCTTTCGCTCGTGACGGAGGCGGGCTTTATAAAACGTGGGTCAACCAGCCATAGGAATCCTCCGCCCGGCCGGCCACGATCTGGAAAAAACGCTCCTGCAGTTCTCTGGTAACCGGCCCGCGCTTTCCCGAGCCGATCGTGATCTTATCCACGGATCTTACGGGACAGATCTCCACGGCGCTGCCGGTAAAAAAGAGCTCGTCGGCGATGTACAGCATCTCCCGGGGAATGAGCTGCTCGATAACGCTCAGACCCATCTCCTGAGCCAGGGTGATGGCCGAATCCCGGGTGATCCCCGGCAGGATGGAGGCGCTCAGCGGCGGCGTGTAAAGGTTATCCCTGAATAGGACGAACAGGTTCTGGGCGCTCCCCTCGCTGACGTAGCCAAAGACATCCAGAGCGATGCCCTCGGCATAGCCGTCGAGCAGGGCCTCCATTTTGATCAGCTGCGAGTTCATATAGTTGGCGCCGGATTTGGCCATAAACGGAAATGTGTTGGGTGCCATTCGGTTCCATGATGATATGCGCACATCAACGCCTTTCTCGATGCTCTCCTCGCCGAGATATTTCCCCCATCGCCAGACGGCAATGCTGACATCGATGGGACACTTGCCGGGGTTGACCCCCAGGGTCTGATATCCGCGATACACCAGGGGCCGGATATAACATTCCTCCAGCCCGTTCACCCTGATCAGCTCAACGATGGCCTCGCTGAGCTGCTCCGGCGAGAAAGGGATCTCCATACGGTAGATCTTGGAGGAGTCGAACAGCCTTCTGATGTGATCGGGCAGGCGGAAGATGGCCGGGCCTTTCGAAGTTTTATAACACCGCGCGCCCTCGAAAATGGAACTTCCATAATGGACCACGTGAGAGAGCACGTGGATATTGGCATCGTCCCAATCGACCATGTTGCCGTTCATCCAGATCTTGGCGCATTTCTCCATTATCTCTCACCTCTTTTCGGAACTCGTGCGTTTATCTATCCGCTATCGTCATCTTCGTTAAACGGTGCGCCAGGCGAGCCATAATCCATCGCCGCCTCCTCGCCGGACAGGACCCGAAGAGCCCCCTGGGCCAGTGCCTTCATCTCATCCTCTCCGGGAAACACCAGAACCGGCGCCAGAAATGATATCCTCTCCTTCAAGGAATCGATCAGATAGCCGCAGCGAGCCAGCCCCCCGGTGAGGACCACGGCATCGACCCGGCCTCTGAGCACGGCGGCCATGGCTCCGATCTCCTTGGCGATCTGACCGATCATGGCATCGTAGACCAGCCTGGTTCGGCGGTCCCCATTGACGATGCGCTCCTCGATCTCCTCGCCATCGGCGGTTCCCAGATAGGCCAGCAGGCCGCCTCGTTTCGTGGTCAGATCCAGCAACTGAGTTAGATCGTATTTGCCGGAGAAACACAGTCGGATCAAACCCGTGGTGGGCAATCCGCCGCTTCGGGTGGGCGCGAAGGGTCCGCCGTCCACGGCATTGTTGACGTCGATCATGCGGCCCCGGCGATGAGCGCTGACGGTAATGCCCGATCCCAGATGAGCGGCCACCAGGTTGATGCCGGCGTAGGTCTTGCCCAGCGAGTCGGCCGCCTGGCGGCAGACCATCTTCAGGTTCAGGGCATGCGACATGCTGGTGCGTTCCAGCTCCGGCAATCCGGACAGGCGAGCCTCCGGAGGGAACTCATCCACCGACACCGGGTCGACGATAAAAGCCGGGATGCCGGCCTGTTCAGCCAGGCCATGGGCCAGCAATGCGCCCAGATTGGAGGCATGATCGACAAACACCCGGCCGTTTCGAATATCCGCGATCATCTCCGGCCCGACCCGATAGGTCCCGCTCCTCAAGGGTTTCAGAGCCCCGCCCCGGCCTATGACGGCCGAGAAGGTCTCCGGCCCGATCCGGCGGGCCTTTAACAGATCGCGAATGATCTTCTCGCGGAACGGCTCCTGATCGATGATGCCGGGAAAACGGCTCAACTCTTCGCTTGGGTGTCGAATGGTCTCCTCAAATTGAGGCGACCGGTCATGAAAGACGGCCACCTTGGTCGAGGTCCCGCCGGGATTGATGATCAGGAGTCTATGAGACATGGTTTTGTGTGGAGTAAAGGAAACGCCTTTTGTCGACGGCTCTCTGCCGACGGATTTCTTCCCGCTGCCGGCTGATACCGGCATCGGGAGTTGCTCGCTACGCGGTCTCGTCCTTGGTCCAGTTCGGTTTCCGTTTTTCCAAAAAGGCCGCCATGCCCTCCGGTGCCTGGCCGCTGGCGAAGCACAGCCCGAAGGCGTCGCTTTCCATGGCGCTGCCGGAGGACAGATCGACCTGCAGTCCCTTGTGGACCACCGATTTAACCAGCGAGACGGCCACCGGCCCCTTGGCGTTGATCTTTTCGGCCAGGGCCATGACCGCATCCATCAGCTGCTCGGCCGCCACCACCTGGTTGACCAGACCGATGTCCCGGGCGGCCTGCGCGTCGATGATGTCGCCGGTCATCAACAGCTCCTTGGCCCTTCCCTCCCCGACGAGCCTGGGCAGCCGCTGCGTGCCGGCAAACCCGGGCGTGGTGCCCAGGTTCACCTCCGGCTGGCCGAACCTGGCCTTTTCGGACGCCACCCGGATATCACAGGCCATGGCCAGCTCACAGCCCCCTCCGAGACAGAATCCGTTGACGGCCGCGATGACCGGCTTGTCCAGAGACTCGATCAGGTCGAAGACCCGCTGTCCCTTCAACGAAAAACGCTTGGCCTGAAAAGCATCCATCTTCTTAAGCTGGGCAATGTCGGCCCCGGCCACGAAGGCCTTCCCCTGGCCGGTGATGATGATGGTTCCAACAGACACATCGCCATCCAGCTTGCCGAGGGCATCGGAAAGCTCATCGAAAGTTTCCGAGTTCAGCGCATTGAGAGCCTCGGGGCGATTGATCGTGATGATCGCGACCTGCTGCTGCCGGTTGATTTTCAGATTCTTATACGCCATGATCTGAGCCTCCCGAATGATACCGTTACGAACCGACTGACACGGACCTGAGGATGTGTTCGGCCGCCCGGATCCGGTCCGGCTCGACGGAACTGGGGCCCAGCTCCCGAATGTGCCCGGTGAAATCGGTCATCACCTCGGCGAACCGGGTTCCCTCCCCGGCGGATATCCATTCCAGGCGCAGCCGGCCGGGCTCGATGCCGAACTGTTCCAGCAGCCTTCGGACCAGCGCCACCCGCGCCTGGGTCTTGTAATTTCCAGATATATAATGACAATCGCCGGGATGACAGCCGCCGATGAAGACGCCATCGGCTCCCTGAGCGAAAGCGGCCAGAACGTGCTGCATATCGATCCTGCCGGTGCACATGACCCGTATCAGGGTGGTGTTGGGCGGATAGGACAGCCGGGAGGTGCCGGCCAGATCGGCCCCGGCGTATGTGCACCAGTTACAGGCAAAGCCGACGATGCGTGGTGACCATTTTTCATCGGACATGGGTTAAGATCGCTCCTATCTGTGCGAGAATTTGTCGATCGGTATAATGTCTCAAGGTGATACAGCCCGATGGACAGGTGGCACCGCAGGCGCCGCAACCCTTGCACAGGGTCGCGTTGACCGTCATGACGCCTTCCTCCTGGTCAAAGCTGAGAGCACTGTATTCGCAGACCGCCTCGCAGGTGCGGCAGCCGGAACAGCGCTGTTCATCGACGAAGGCGGTGATCGGCTCCACCTCGACCCGGCCCCGAGCCATGGGCGCGATGGCCGAGGACGCCGCTCCCTTGGCCTGGGCCACCGTATCGGGAATGTCCTTGGGGAACTGGCAGCATCCGGCCAGGTAGACGCCGTCGATGGCCGTCTCCACCGGCCGCAGCTTGGGATGCGCCTCCATCAGGAAACCATCGGCCGAACGGCTCAGCCGCAGCGCGCCGATCACCTCCCGGACACTGGCGCTGGGCACCATGCCGGCGGCCAGAACGACGAGATCGGCCTCGATCTCCACCGTCTCACTCAGAAGCGTATCCTCGGCCCGAACGGCCAGGCGTTCGCCCTTGCGGTAGATCTCCGAGGGATTGGCCCGGCGATAAGAAACACCCTCTTCTTTGACGCGCACGTAAAATTCCTCGTATCCCTTTCCGAAGGCCCTGACATCCATGTACAGCACGGTGACATTGGCCTGGGGCAGCTTTTCTTTGACCAGGTGGGCCTGCTTGGCGGTGGCCATGCAGCAGACCCGGGAACAATACTCGTTGCCCACCGTCTCATCCCGGGAACCGACACAATGGATGAAGACCACATCCCCGGGTTCCTTCTGGCCGATCCGGATGTGCCCCTCGGTGGGACCGGAGGGAGAGACAAGGCGCTCAAATTCCAGGCCGGAGATGACATTCTCATACTGCTCATAACCGAATTCGGGTTTGCGGACGCAGGAGAACTGATCGTATCCGGTGGCCACCACGATGGTGCCCACCGGGATGTCCTCCAGGCGATCCTCCATGTCGTAGTCGATGGCCTCCGGCCGGCAAACCTTCTGGCACTTCTTGCACTCGATACAGACCTCTTTCTGGATGACGAACTTATTGGGGACCGCCTGGGGAAACGGACGGTAGATGGCCTTCCGCTGCGATAGCCCCATGTTGAATTCATCGTCCACCTTCACCGGGCAGGCATCCACGCAGTCGCTGCAGGCGGTGCATTTTTCCCAATCCACGTAGGTGGCCTTGCGCCGGACCCGGGCGGTAAAGTTTCCGATGTAGCCCTCGATCGCCTCGACCTCAGAGTAAGCCAACAGCCGGATATTGGGGTGTCGCTCGACCTCGACCATCTTGGGCGTCAGAATGCAGGCGGAACAGTCCAGCGTCGGAAAGGTCTTGTCCAGCTGAGCCATGTGACCCCCGATGGTGGGCTGGCGTTCCACCAGATGGACGGTGAAGCCGGCGTTGGCGATATCGAGGGCGGCCTGGATACCGGCGATCCCGCCCCCGATGACGAGCGCCTCCGGCACGACGGACACCTCTTTGACCTCGAGCGATTCCAGCAAACGACTCCTGGCCACGGCGGCCCGCACCAGTCTCTTGGCCTTCTCGGTCGCCTCGGCGACGTCGTCGTGCACCCAGGAGCACTGTTCCCTGATATTGGCGATCTCCAAAAAATATGGGTTGAGACCGGCTTCCTGGAGTGTCTTTTTGAAGGTGGCCTCATGCAAACGCGGCGAGCAGGTCGCCGTGACCACCCGGTTGATGCCCTCCCGTCTGATATCCTCCATGATGAGTTTCTGTCCGGGATCCGAGCAGACGTAGGGATACTCCCGGGCGATCGCCACCCCGGGCAGCGAGGCGGCGAACTTGACCACTCCGGGGACATCCACGGTGGCGCTGATGTTGACGCCGCAGTGGCAGACATACACGCCGATCCGAGGTTCGCTCGCCCGTCGACCGCCCTTCGAACGTTTCTCTTTTTTCTTCTCCAAGGACCTCTCCTTCAACCACCTATAGGTACTCGGCACTCTTCGATACCATGATGATGATGGATTCGTTTCCAGGCGCCGAAATCGTGTTCAGCCCTTTTCGACCAACTGAGCTGCCCATTCATCGACCTGTTCTTCGATCTGCCCGGCCGACCGCTTTTTCATGGCGATGGCCAGCGTGCCGGCCGGCTCTCCGCCCGAGAGCAGCTCTTTCATGACGGCACAGGTCTCCTCCCCCCGCGGGCGTTCATCTCCGCGATCCGGCGGGTATGGCCCGATCGGGAATAATATACCACCAGAGTCTTCATGACTCCTCCCGGCCTGTCAGCCTCCTTTGGTCTCCTTGATCTGCTCAGTCAGAGCCGGAATCACCTGGAACAGGTCGCCGACGATGCCATAATCGGCTACCGAAAAAATGGGCGCGTTGGGATCCTTATTAACGGCCACGATGGTCTCGGAGCCGGACATTCCGGCCAGATGCTGAAAGGCGCCGCTGATGCCCACGGCCACGTAAAGCTTCGGTTTCACGGTCCGCCCGGACTGGCCCACCTGACGGTCCGGCGGCAGCCACCCGGAATCGGTCACCGGCCGGGAGCAGGACAGGACGCCTCCCAGGGCCTGTGCCAGATCCTCGACCAGGGGAATATTTTTCTCCTCGCGGATACCCCGTCCGACAGATATGAGCACATCGGCCTGGGTGATATCCACATCCCCGACGACGGCCTCGACGTACTCGAGGAATTTCCGGTAGACGATCTCCTCCGTCAGGGGAGAATCCACCTCGGTGACCTGACCGTCCAGATCACCGGCGCCGGCGGCAATGGCCCCCTGACGTATCATGATCATACAGGGGGTCCGGGCGAAGGACATCTCGGCATTGAGTTTCCCGCCGTATACCTGACGGAAACCCACCGGTTTCCCGTCCCGTAGCCGAACATCCAGACAATCTGTGGCCAGCGGCAGATCCAGCTCGACCGCCAACGCCGGGGCCAGATCCATCCCGAAGGAGGTGTGCCCGATAAAGGTCAGATCCGGGGCTCTCTCCTTGAGCAGGGCGGCCAGAACCCGCTGATAGGCATCGGCGTTGAAATTGGCCAGCCTGGCATCATCGACCACCAGGACCTGATGGGCCCACTTCTTCAACGTCTCCGAGAACGGCCCCACCTCGTGCCCCAGCAACCCGGCCACCAGCTGGGCCCCGGCCTCCTCGGCCAGTTGCCGGCCCCTGGAAAGCATCTCCAGGGTGATATCGCGCAGCTCACCCATGCGATGCTCGGCCAAAACGAAGATCTCCTTCATCTATACCACCCCCTTTTCCCGGAATATCTCCACCAGCTTCTGGGATACCTCTTCCGGTCCGCCCTCTAAGATTTGAGCCCCCTCCCCCTTGGGCGGAACGCTCAGCTTGTTCAGGAAGATCCTGGAACCCTCCCGGCCGACCTCTCCTTCCGCGAGCCCCACATCGGTCATCGTCAACACCTTGATGGGCTTTTTCATGGCCTTGCGCAATCCCAGAATGGAGGCATACCGCGGTTCATTGATGCCGGTCTGGATGGTTAACAGCGCGGGAAGCTCGATCTCCAGACGTTCATGGGTCCCGCCCTCCAGCTCCCGCTCCACCCTGATCTTCCCGTCCAGAACCTCCAGGCCCGTCACCATGGCGGCGTGCGGTATGCCCAACAGCTCCGCCAGCGAGGTGCCCACCTGGCTGTAACCCAGGTCGCTGGAATAGGAACCGGTCAGCACCAGATCATAGGAAAGCGATTTCAGGGCGGCGGCCAGGATCCTGGCGGTGGCGAAGGCATCCGAATCGGCGAAATGATCATCGGTCAAACGGATGGCCTCATGCGTGCCCTTGGCCAGCAGCGAGCGGAGCGTCTTATCGGCCGATTCCGGGCCCAGATTCACCAGGGTGATGGTGCCCCCGTATTTCTCGGTCAGCAGCAGGGCCTCCTCCACCGCGTAGTTGTCGGCCTCGTTCACATCGAAGACCAGCCGGTCCTTCCTGATGTCCCGACCGCTCTCATCGACCATCACCTCGGCCTCTGCGGTTACCGGAACCTGCTTGACACACACGACAATATCCATCGGATCACCCCCAGCGCAGGTGAAAACATCTTATCTCATCAGAATTGGTTTCTCAGCACTCAACCTGCAAAACGAGACCTACATAG
>CAZOYL010000057.1:0-15902 GCA_964584035.1 uncultured Gemmatimonadota bacterium
CCGTGCAGGATCCCGCCCTCATCGGGTTGGTTGTCGGGGTTGCCGATGAGGCCCTGAAAGTCCCAGCCGAAGAAATCATCCACGTAGCCGTTGCTGTCATCATCGACCAGGTTCCAGTCCGGCGTGGTAAAGCCGCCGCTGCCGTCGGCATCCTCACCCAGATTGAACCACCGGTTGGCCACCAGATCGGGGTGATCCTTGTCCACTCCGGTGTCCACGATGCCGATGACGATCGAAGAATCGCCGTGGGTGATGTCCCAGGCCTCCTGGGCATAGACCTTGTTGAAGAACCACTGCAGGCCATTTTGAAAATTGGGATCGTTGGGCGCGTCACACGGCCTGTGGATAAAGCGCGGCTCCGCGTAGAGCAGGTGCTCGTCCCGGGCGAAGTCTCTGGCTGTGGATTTCACGTCGTGGGCGGGATCGAATTCGAATTGATAGATATGGCCCAGTTCCGAGGCCTTATGGGGGAAGATCTGTTCGATATGGCCGACGCCGTACAGGGACATTTTGGCATCGAGAGAGGCCAGGCCGACCGAGACGAGGCCATCTTTGGTCACCGGGGTAACCGTTCCCACCTCTGGAATGAACTTGACGATGATCTGTCCCGGCTCATAGGAAGCAGCTGTGGCCGCAGACAGCGCCGAAAAAACCAACACCAGGGCAATGGCCGCACTCAGGACCACGCCAAACCTCTGACCAGGACGCATCATGGCGATCCCTCCTCTGGGACTGATCCGGGACACCCCGGGGTCTATAAGATACGACAGGTGAGAACAATATAGGCAACCGCTGGTTCAAAATCAATTAAAAAGTGGGCCTTTTGCCCAAAATGCGAAAAAACGGCCGTCATCCACAGGGGTCGGAGTCACCGGAATTTCGCCCTCTCGTTTTATTAATCCATATATTGTTGGTAACTTAAAAGAGCCTTCGGGCATTCCTCATCTGTCCGGCCGGCGGCGCGGGCCGGTCCGGTCACTTCTCCGGCAGGGGCGGATTCACCCGGCGGCCCTGACCCGATCCGGGCGAGTTATCGAACTGCTCGACGATGTGAAAGGCCAGCAGAGCGTATCGCCTCCCGCCCTGGCCATGGAAGTAGTCGTGAGCCAGATTGCTGTATTCCAACAGATCACGCTCCCACGTGGAAAGGTCCGGATTCTGGGGATGCACGATCCGGGCGATGGTCCTCAATTCATAGCTCGGCATATCGGTGAACACGATCGTGGCTGCGGGATTGGCCATCAGGTTGAGGAAGGTATGGGTTTCGAAATCGGGACGGGCGTAAAGCTCCAGAGAGACCTGCCGGGTCCGGTCCCACCATTCCGGATGGCGATAGTTCTCCCTGAGAATCTCCAGTTTCTCCGGCATGTCCGCCTCCAGGGTGCTTTTCAGGCGTTCCGTCAGTGCCCCGATCTTGTCCCGCCGGGGAGCAAAGCCCATCCCCTTGACGGCGTTGTTGAGCAGGAAACGGGTGTCCCGGCGGCCGCCCCCGGAGGTGGCCACGGCGGCGGCGTGCGGGCCGGCCAGGCCGGGCATCCGGCCCTTGGAGATGCTTTCCAGATAGTCCAGGCGGGATGTCAGGTTCCATTCCATGAAAGCGTCGTCCAGCTCGATCAGCGAATAGTCATCCCAGGCGCCGTTGATCCTGGCCCGGATGATGCCTTCTTCGATCCTGCTCATATCCACATTATCCTGAACGAAGACGCCGTTTGGCCACAGTTCCGTTTGACTCCGTTCCCACCATCCGGCGATGGCCTGCGGGACCCTGCCGAAAAAAGCGGCCAGGGGAATCGTCAGGCCGGACAGCTTCAGGAAGGTCCGGCGGGGAAGAGGGCTGCGGCCGGTGGATCGGCTGGCCATGGGAGCCTCCTTTCAATGTCTTAAAGGATCAGATTGAGCGCTCCGCCCACCGTCAGGCTGGCGATGACCATGATGGCCATGGCCAGGAGCATATCCCTGATCCCCAGCTCCCGGGCCATAACCACGAAGGTGGCCACGCAGGGAAAATACATCGTCAGGACCACGCCGGCGATGACCAGTTGCCCGGCGGTCAGGCTCAGCGGAGCCAGCATGCCCACGGCCACATCTTTTCGCATGAACCCGACGATCAAAGCGCCGACCGCATCCCGGGGGAGCCCCAGAATACCGGTGATGACCGGTTCGGCCAGCCGGCCGATCAGGTCGATGATCCCCAGGGTATACAGGATGTTGACGAACAGCACGCCGAGGATGACGAAGGGCACCGCCTCCCGCAGAAATCCCCGGATGCGCATCCACATCTTCTTGAACAGCCCGGAAAAGTACGGCATCCGATAGGGCGGGATCTCCACGAAGATCTCTGGGCTTTCCCCCGGAACCAAACGGTTGAGCAACAATCCCAGGATCAACCATACCACCAGGAGGATGCCGAACAGAGCCGGGATCCCCCACCAGCCGGCCTGACCCAGAAGGCCCACGATCATGGCCAGCTGCGCAGCGCAGGGAATACAGATGGCCATCAGCGTGATCGAGATGAAGCGCTCTTTTCGGGTTTCCAGTATCCGGGTGGCCAGGGTGCCGGGCACATTACAGCCCAGCGCCAGCATCATCGGGACGATGGCCAATCCATGGAGGCCGATCCGGTGCATGATGTTGTCCATCAGAATGGCCAGTCGGGGCAGGTATCCCGAATCCTCCAGGAGGCTGAGCATGAGATAGAAGGCGAACACATAGGGCAGCACCATGGCCAGGGGAACATAGATTCCCGTGGTCAACAGGCCCAGAGATTCGACGAAGTCGATCCGGCCGGCGCTGAGCCGTCCGATGAGGATGTCATGAAGGGCGCCGCCCGAGCCCAGAAGGACGGACAATCTGGCCATCAGCGGTGCCCAGAGTCTCTCGAACAGGGGGTTGATCAGGAAACGGATGAGACCTTCGCCGATGGTGCGAATAATAAAAAAGGTCGCGGCCAGTGCGACCAGGGCGATGGGCGTGCCGCTCCAGGGGTGAATGGAGGCGTCGCCCAGACGTTCCAGGAAGGTGTGATGGCGGTGGGTGACCTGCTGGACCTGTTCGACGATCCGGCCGATCTCACACCAGCGATTGCCGTCATCGTATTCCAGGGTTCCCGCGCAGGCTCGGGGCAGGTGCCTGACCAGGTCCAGGATGCCCTCGCCGGTCACGGCCACGGTGGGGATCACCGGGACACCCAGCAAGTTTTCCAGTTTGCTCTCGTCGATCGAGATGCCGATATGATGCGCTTCGTCCCACAGGTTGAGGGCCACCACCATGGGGGTCTTTTTCCTGAGCAGCTGCAGCGAGAGGTTGAGATTGCGCTCCAGATTGGTGGCGTCCACCACATTGATGATCAGATCGCCATCTCCGCACATCTCCACGGCAACCTCTTCGGCCTTGCAGGTGGGGTCCAGGGTGTAGGTTCCGGGAACGTCCACCACCTCGACCGTCTCTCCCTCCAGCTTCATGGTGCCGCTGGTAAAGCCCACGGTCGTTCCCGGGTAGTTGGAAACCACCACGTTCACGCCGGTCAGCCGGGTGAAGATGACGCTCTTGCCCACATTGGGATTGCCCATCAGCAGTATTTTTTTCATCGTTTTTTAGCCGCCGGGAAAAACGCTATCCGTCCGTCGATTTCAGAATGATCCTGCCGGCCATACCGTGGCCGATGGCCACCTGGGCGTTGCCCACGGCCACTGTGACCGGCCCTCGCATCAGCTGGGCGCTTCGCTTGGTGATCTTTACTCCCGGCCGGATCCCCAGCGCATCGAGCCGTTTGATCAGTAACGTGCCTCCCTCGATGGAGATGACGATGCCCGCTGCGCCCGCCTTCAGAGCGGTGAGTTTGATTCCATTCATCGATGCCTCTTTCTATTTGTTTCTGCTATCGTGTCGGCCGGCGCCGGCCTCGCCGCACGTCTTACAGTAACCGTAGAGTTCCATCCTGTGACGGGTTGTGGTGAATCCGTGAAGCTCGGCCACCTCCTTCTGCAGCGCCTCGATCTTCTGATTCTCGAACTCGATGATGGCGCCGCAGTGAACACAGATCAGGTGGTCATGGTGGCCCTCATCCAACTGGGGCTCATATCGGGTGATACCATCGCCGAACTCCCGCTGGCTGGCCAGTCCGGCATCGGCCAGGAGCTTCAGGGTGCGATAGACGGTAGACAGCCCCACCTCGGGATGAGTTTGGCGGATCCGGCCGTAGAGCTCCTCGGCACTGAGGTGCCGGCCGGCTTTCAGAAAGGTCTCGGCGATCTCCTGGCGCTGCTGGGTGATCTTGAGCCCTTTCTTGTGCAGGTAGTTCCGAAGTTTTTCGGTCGTTCTCATGAGCGGTCTCCGCAATGAATTTGATAATCATTTTCAATCATAACATATTTGAGTCTTTTTGTCAAGAATAATCTCACTGATCCGGCCGGTGTCGCCCTCAAAAAAAGGCAGGCCCGAAGGCCCGCCTTTTTTGTGCTTCCGGTGTTTCTGTCAGGTTATCTCAGCAACAGCATCTTGGTGGTCTCCACCAGCTGGACGCTGCGCAGCTGACAGAAGTATACACCGCTGGCCACAGGCTGTCCCGACAGATCGCGGCCATCCCAACGGACACGATAGTATCCCGGACCCTGCTGTTCATCGACCAGGGTCAGGACGAGTTGTCCGCTGGCATTGTAAATGCTCACATTGACCGATCCGGATCGGGGCAGCTGATAATCGATCCAGGTCTCCGGATTGAAAGGGTTAGGGTAATTGGGCGATAGGCGGTAGGCCCCGGGCAGCGGCTCTGTGTTCGATTCCATCGCCATGGGTGTGGCCATGGCCGGCCCATGTTTGTACCCGCCGCCCTGGATGTCCAGGGTGACCAGCCAGTACCAGTAGGTGATGCCGTTCTCCACCTGCCGATCGGTCCATGAGTAGTTCCTGGGACCGGAGGAGTTCCCTGCTCCGGGAATGAGCTCCTGAGTGATCCGGTGGTGATCCCGGCGATTGCCCTCGCTGCGGTAAAGATAGAAGCCCAGATTGTCGCGTTCGCTCTGGGTGGTCCAGCGCAGGGTGACCAAGCCATCTCCGCCGTTGGCGGTGAAGGAAGATAGGGCAACCGGCAGGGGATAGTCTCCACCGCCGAAGGTCCAGGTCTCGGCATCATATGAGCCGTCGAATCCGCCGAACAGCACCAGTTGGCTCGACCCATCTATACTCGTGGCGGACAGTCCGGCCTCGAACCTTTGGGACGGCTGGGTGGTGTTGGTATCCTGTGTCCACTGATCGGCACTGAGGTCATAGACCCAGGTCTCATCATTATAAGGGTATCCGCCGAAGAGGAGAACCCGGTCCCCGCCGATGTGGACCATGGGCATGGCCTGGCGAGCCGACGGGCTCGCCGAGGGGGACTGCTGGGTCCAGCTGTCACCGCTGAGGTCATAGACCCAGGTCTCATTATCCGTGGCACCATCGTACCCGCCGAATAGGACCACCTGGTCCCCGCCCACGGAGGCCATGGCATGGTACTGCCGGCCGGAGGGACTGGCAGCCGGGGATTTCTGGGTCCAGTTGTTGTCGCTGAGGTCGTAAACCCAGGTCTGGTTGCTCAAGGTGCCGGCCCATCCCCCGAAGAGCAAGACCTGATCGCCGCCGATGGAGGCCATGGCATGGGAATATCGTCCAGTGGGGCTGGTGGCGGGCGATTTCTGGGTCCAGGTGTTATCGCTGAGATCATAGACCCAGGTCTGATTATCCCCGGAACCGTCACCGCCTCCGAACAGGAGCACCTGATCCCCCCCGATATGAGCCATGGCGTGATAATATCGCGCAGAGGGATTGGCGGCGGGCGATTTCTGCGTGCAGGTGTTGCCGCTGAGGTCATAGACCCAGGTCTCGTCATCTGCGGAACCGTCGTTTCCGCCGAAGAGCAGCACCTGGTCCCCGCCGATGTAGGCCAGCTGCACAGCCTTTCGCGCTGATGGGGGTGAGGCGGGGGATACCAGGGTCCAATCGTCGAGGGCATCAACCGTGGCGGCAAACAGAAAGCAGACGATGAACAGGACAGATAGATATATCCGCATATTTGCTCCTTCTAGAAAGTGAGTTGGATTAAGGCCATCCGTAGTTTAGTATCTAAATTCGATTTTGTCAACACTTTTTTCTTCGGGATACGCCCGGCAGACGACCTCCCCGGGGCAGGAACGGATTTGGTCGGATCATCGCCCAGGCGGCTTGAGCACGAAAAAGGCGAGCTGACCGGTCCGTCTTCTCTCTTCGGCTCCTGTTGGAACGATCTCTTTTTGGGCGCTCACCGGCTGCGCCGGCTCTGCAGGAGCGGTCTCGATTCCTCTTCAGCGGGTGTGCAGGACCCGCTGGAACTCTTTCAGCTCCTTGCCGGTATAGGGCCAGACGGCCCCGGCGGTGACCTCCACCCGGTAGGGCCGGCCCGGGGCGATGGCGAAATCGCCCATCGGAACCGGCACGGTGGTGTAATGGGTGTAGGCCTGGGCGGTGGGGTTCCACTGGCTGATGGTCAGACAATCGGTGGCCGGGTCGCTGTGGGCCTCGATGTGAGCCTCCAGATCGCTGGCCATGGTCAGAGCGGACAGCTCCAGGGGCAGAGAGATCCAGGTGTAGTCGGTGCCGGTGGTGGTCTCGAGAGTGAAACTGAACGAGTCGGCCGGAGGCACCCCTCCGGCCAGGGTGAACACGGCCGAGGTGTCCGTTTCCACCCGGCAGGCCTGGCCAAAGGTGATGGCGAAGTTGCCCATGGGCACCGGCACGGTGGTGTAGTGGGTGTAGGTCTGGGCGGTGGGGTTCCATCCGCTGACGGTCAGGCAGTTGACCGCCGGGCTGCTGTGAGCCTCGATGGCCGCCTCCAGGTCGCTGGCCATGGTCAGGCTGGTGTCGTCCAGGGCCAGGGCCAGCCAGGCGTAGTCGGTGCCGGTGGTGGCGGCCAGGTCCCAGTCGATTTCGCCGACACGATTGGACCCTTCCGACTCGTTGTCGCTGCCGTCTACGGCCGTGATCTGATAGAACAGGTTAACGGCCGGGTCGCCGATGCGGCCATCTGAGTGCTGATAGCTCGGACCGGAGGTGGTGTCCAGCAGGGTGCCCGGTCCCGGGGTGAACCAGGCGGCTGTGTCGCCGTAGATCCGGTAATGGATCGGTCCGGTCTCCGGAGAGGCGTCCACGCCCTGGGTGACCGGGTCCCAGGACAGCTGCAGGCTCCCTTTGAGGGGGCCTTTGGTGCCGGGGGAGATGTTCAGGCTGGCAGCCGCCGGGGTGATATCGTCCACCGAGTAACCGCTGTCTGCAGCCGAGTCCCATGAGAATGCCGAATCGGCGACGAGAGACCTGATGCGGTAGACCATGCAGGGGATTCCCCCGGAGGATGAGTCCTCCAGGCTGGGGGCGCGGTAGGTGTAGAGCGAATCCTGCTGGGCTTCGATCGAGTCGATCAGGGTCCAGCCGCCGTTTTTTGATTGGGAACGAACGTCATTCCGGCGCCAGACAGAATACCAGGTCAGCTCGTCCAGGGGGTCGATGTCCAGATGGCTGCGCTTCCACATGATGTCCACCTGCTGGCCCTGATCTGCGGGCACGTCCTCGATCGATATGATCCTGGCCGCCGGGCCCAGCCAGCCGTCGGCATCGATCTTCTGGGCGTAGAGGTCATTACCGTTAGTGGCCGTCGAGCGGTAATCCTCCCAGACGATGATCGTGCCGCCCCGGCCGTCGTGAGTCATCTGCTGATTCAGCTGATGAAATCCGGCCGTGCAGGCCGCCGCGCCGTTCAGGGGCCATTGGATCTGGCCGCCGGGATCGATCCGCTGGGCGTAGATGTCGGTGGAATCGCCGTCGCGATAGTCCCGCCAGGATAGGGTCGCCCCGCCGGTCCCATCTCCGATGATCCGCGAATCGAACTGGGAGTATGGCGCGGTGCAGATCGGCAGACCGTTGGCCGTCCACAGGGCCTGGCCGCTGGAGTCCACCCGCTGAGCATAGATATTGTAGCCGCCCGCGCGGTTGTCCTCCCAGACGATGTACGCCCCACCGCTGTCATCGGCCGCGATCCGCGGTTCCATCTGAACCTGCTGAGCTGTGCATACGCCGATCCCGTCGGCCGTCCACCGGGCCGTCCCTCCGGCCCCGATCCGCTGGGCGAAGATATCGATGATGTTGCTCCGCCGATCCTCCCAGACGATGATCGCCCCCCCGTGTCCGTCTCCGACCAGCAAGGGTTCTTCCTGGGTGGTGTCGGTGGTGCAGACGGCCACCCCGTCGGCCGGCCAGAGGGTGTCCCCGTCGGCGTCGATCCGCTGGGCGTAGATGTCGTCGCCGGAGGTCGAATCATTGCGCATATCCTCCCAGACGATGATCGCTCCCCCGCTGCCGTCGGCCGTGATTTGCGGGTAGGCCTGTGGCTTACCCTCCAGACAGACCGGCAGGCCGCCTGGCGGCCAGAGGGTATCCCCGTCGGCATCGAAGCGCTGGGCATAGATATCCTCCTGGCCGGCGATGCGGCGCTCGTGCCAGGTGACGATGGCGCCTCCGGCTCCGTCGCTGACGATCTGCGGCGCCCATTGATAATGGGTCAGGTAAATAGCCTTGGCGCCGTCGGTGGTCCACAGGGCGGTGCCGCTGCTGTCGATCCGCTGGGCATAGACACCGGTCCCGCCCGTACGATAATCCGACCAGGTGATGAGAGCGCCTCCGGTCCCGTCGGCGCACATCTGGAGGTATCCCTGGTTCTGATCGGCGGCGCAGACGGCTACCCCGTCCGGCGTCCACAGGATCTGCCCGCCGGCGTCGATCCGCTGGGCATAGATGTCGATGGTGCCGCCGCTGACATGTTTATAATAGGCGATGATGGCGCCCCCGGCTCCGTCGGAGACTATCTGTGGCGTGGTCTGATGGTCCGGGGCTGTGATGATGGGGGTGTTCACCCCGGGATCATCGGACCAGTAGGCGGAGGCGGAGGAGGAAAACAGCAAGATGGCGGCGAGACTAAAAGCGGGGATTTTCACTAGGGTCTCCTTAACCCGTTCTCACAAACTGTTACACTACGCAATGGTCTCACCGGGTGCGCCGTCTCAACAGGAGCAGTCTCGATTCCTCCTCATCGGGTGTGCAGGACCCTCTGGAACTCTTTCAGCCCCTTGCCGGCATAGGGCCAGACGGCCCCGGCGGTAACCTCCACCCGGTAGGGCCGGCCCGGGGCGATGGCGAAATCGCCCATCGGAACCGGCACGGTGGTGTAATGGGTGTAGGCCTGGGCGGTGGGGTTCCACTGGCTGATGGTCAGACAATCGGTGGCCGGGTCGCTGTGGGCCTCGATGTGAGCCTCCAGATCGCTGGCCATGGTCAGAGCGGACAGCTCCAGAGGCAGCGACAGCCAGGTGTAGTCGGTGCCGGTGGTGGCGTGAAGCTGGAAGCTGAGCGAGCCGGCCGCCGGTACCCCGCCGGTCAGGGTGAAGACGGCTCCGGCGGTGACCTCCACCCGGCAGGGCAGTCCCGGCATCAGGGCGAAGTCGCCCATGGGGATGGGCACGGTGGTGTAATGGGTGTAGGTCTGGGCGGTGGGGTTCCACTGGCTGACGGTCAGGCAGTTGGTTGCCGGCGAGGAGTGGGCCTCGATGGCGCTCTCCAGGTCGCTGGCCATGGCCAGGGCGGTATCGTCCAGGGCCAGGGCCATCCAGGCGTAGTCAGTGCCGGTGGTGGCGGCCAGGTCCCAGTCATACTCGCCGGTGCGGTTGGAGCCTTCCGACTCGTTGCCGCTGCCGTCGGTGACCACGATCTGGTAGAACAGGTTGGCCGCCGGGTCGCCGATGCGGCCGTCGCTGTGGGCGTAGGTCAGGTCCTGGGTGGTGGTCAGCAGGTTGCCCGGAGCGGGAGTGAAGAAGGCCGCCGTGTCGCCGTAAAGGTGATAGAGAATCGGTCCGGTCTCCGGGGAGCCGTCGGTGCCGGCGGTGACCTGTTCCCAGGACAGCTGCAGGCTGCCCCTGGCGCCATCCTTGGTCCCCTGGGCCAAGCTCAGCACCGTCGGCGCCGGCCCGACATTATCCACCGAGTAGCCGCTGTCGGGAGCCGAGTCATAGAAGATGTGGGGGTCGGCCGTGTGAGCCGAGACCATGAAGGTGAAATAGGGTGTTCCGGCGCCCGAGGAATCGGCCAGGGTGGGGGCGAAGAAAGTGTAATTTCCCAGATAATGCGCATCGATCGTGTCGATGAACTGCCAGGATTCCTTGACCGTCCCGCCGTCCGGAAGTTTTCTTTCCACCAGACGGTAGACAAGAACACCCCGGTCTTCCGGCCGGGGCAACCGGCCGGCCCAGGGGTGGCCCCGGGATCCGTCCTTGATGCCGGAGGGATACCTGCGCCAGATGGAATACTCGGTGATGCCCTGGAACTGGGCGTCGTCCAGATAGCTGCGGTCCCATTGGATTGCCACCTGGCGGCCCTGGTCGCCGGGAACGTCGGCCGCCGAGGAGATCCGGGGGGGTGGATCGAAATTCACCTTCTGGGTATAAATATCCCATTCCGAAAAACTCAATCGATTGTCCTCCCAGGCGACGATGACCTCGGGGAAATCACCGGCCGATGCGATGCAAGGATTGGATTGGTTGTTCAGAGCGGTGCACAGGGGGATCCCGTCGGCCGGCATCAGCGTGTTGCCATCAGCGTCGACCCTCTGAGCGTAAATATCGTATTTTCGATCGGTGCGGTAATCCTGCCAGGTGATGATGGCCCCTCCGGAGCCATCATTTACCAGCTGCATAGCCCATTGATCTTTCGGTGCTGTACAGATAGGCGCACCGTTGGAACTCCAGAGCATATTGCCATTGGCATCGACTCGCTGGGCGTAGATATCCCAGTCCGTTCCGCTGCGGGAATCCGTCCAGGCGATGATGGCCCCGCCCTGGCCGTCGTTGATGATCTGCGGAAGGGTTTGGTTTCCTTCGGCGGTACAGATCGCATATCCATAGGTACTCCACAGTCGGGCTCCCTCGGGGTCGACTCGCTGGGCATAAATATCGTCATAACTGCCGTTGCGGTGGTCGGTCCAGACGATGAAAGCGCCTTCCGGATCGGCAACGATCTGGGGATTTGACTGAGCTTCACCATAGTTACAGACAGCCGTTCCATCGGCAGGCCAGAGCGTGTCGCCGTCGGCATCGATCCGTTGAGCATAAATATCGGTATTCCCGCCGCGGTAGTCCTGCCAGGCGATAATCGCCCCGCCGGAGCCGTCGGCGGCGATCACCGGATACACCTGAGAGAATGAATCGGTGCAGACCGCTTCGCCCTGATAGGTCCACTGGGAAATACCGTTGGCGTTGAACCGCTGGGCATAGATATCCCAGCTAAAGAAGTCGCGGAGATCCTCCCAGACGATGATGACCCCGCCCTCTCCGTCGGCGATCATCTGGGGGCTGCTTTGGTCCATGGTGTCGTCAATGACGGGTACGCCATGGCCCCACCAGAGGGTGTCGCCGTCACTGTCGACCCTCTGGATATAGATATCGTCATTGAAATTCCGCTCATCCATCCAGGCGATGATGGCCCCGCTGCTGTCGTCGGTCACGATCTGAATGGCGGACTGGTCCAGGTACTCTATAGAGATGGGCACGCCACCGGCCGGCCACAGGGTGTCGCCGTCGGCGTTGATTCGCTGGGCGTAGATATCTCTGCCCATCAGGTTGCGAGTGTCCTCCCAAACGATGACGGCCCCGCCCATCCCGTCCGCAACGATCTTGGGTCCCGCCTGAAGATCGGGAACATCGCAAACCGGTGCGCCATCGTGCATCCACAGGATCTGGCCTGCGGCGATGCTCGTCCAGCCTGGGATTACCAGCACCATCAGGATCAAGGCGACTGCAAATCGATAAGATTTCAATGATCTCTCCTTTCGGATGATATCTACCGGGTTAATGGGGTCCTTTCTTTATACAGTACAATATCTTGTGTTAAAGTGTACGTTACATACTCCAGTTTGTCAAGAAAAAAAGGCGGGCCCGGAGGCCCGCCTTCTCTGATGTGTCAGGAAAAAAGGCGGGCCCGGAGGCCCGCCTGCTCATTTCGATCCCTATGGAACGGCTCAGCGGGTGTGCAGGACCCGCTGGAACTCTTTCAGCTCCTTGCCGGCATAGGGCCAGACGGCCCCGGCGGTGACCTCCACCCGGTAGGGCCGGCCCGGGGCGATGGCGAAATCGCCCATCGGAACCGGCACGGTGGTGTAATGGGTGTAGGCCTGGGCGGTGGGGTTCCACTGGCTGATGGTCAGACAATCGGTGGCCGGGTCGCTGTGGGCCTCGATATGGGCCTCCAGATCGCTGGCCATGATCAGGGCGTCTAGCTCCAGGGGCAGCGACAGCCAGGTGTAGTCGGTGCCGGTGGTGGTGGTCAGATCGAAGCTCAGCGAGGCGGCTGTTGGTACCGTGCCGGTGAGGGTGACCACCCCGGTGGCGTCGGTCTCCACCCGGCAGGGCAGCCCCGGGGAGAGGGCGAAGTCGCCCATGGGGATGGGTACGGTGGTGTAATGGGTGTAGGTCTGGGCGGTGGGGTTCCACTGGCTGACGGTCAGGCAGTTGGTCGCCGGGCTGCTGTGGGCCTCGATGGCCGCCTCCAGATCTGAGGCCATGGCCAGGGTGGAGTCGTCCAGGGCCATGGCCAGCCAGGCGTAGTCGGTGCCGGTGGTGGAACTCAGGGTCCAGTCGATCTCGCCGGTGCGGTTGGAGCCAGCCGAGGCGTTGCCCGAGCCGTCGGTGACCACCACCTGGTAGAACAGATCCGTATCCGGGTCGCCGATGCGGGGGTCGGCGTGCTGGTAGGACAGCTCGGCGGTGGAGGTGATCAGGTTGGCGGGACCGGGGGTGAAGAAGGCGGTGGTATCGGCGTAAAGGTGATAGAAGATCGGTCCGGTCTCCGGCGAGCCGTCGGTGCCGGCGGTGACCTGTTCCCAGGACAGCTTCAGGCTGCCCTTGGGGGCTCCCTTGGTGCCATGAGCCAGCGAGAGCACGGTGGTGGCCGGGCCGATGTCGTCCACCGAGTAGCCGCTGTCGGGAGACGAGTCGTAGAAGACATAGGGGTCGTTGGTATGGGCCGAGACCATGAAGGTGAAGAAGGGTGTGCCGCCGGCCGAGGAATCATCCAGGGTGGGGGCCGTGTACCGGTAACCCTCTAGATAGTGGGCGTCGATGGCATCGATGTATTCCCAGTATTCCTGCTTATGGTTTCCGGAAGCATCTGATCCGGTGATGATCCGGTACGTCCCGGGAGAAAGATCCTTTGCAGAACGCCCGTCCCACTGCTGCTCAGGGGATCTCGATTTTGAGCCGCCGGGATCTTTTCGCCAGATGGAGTACTCGGCGATGCCCCCGAACTGGGCGTCATCCAGGTAACTCCGGCTCCACAGGATGGCCGCCTGCCGGCCCTGATCTTCCGGGACGTCGGAGATAGAGGTGATGTTAGGGGTCGGATTGAAGAAGATCTTCTGGGCATAGACATCGCCGGTGTCGTCTCGAGCGTCCTGCCAGGCGATAACGGCGCCGGCCGTGCCGGCGGAGACGAGACAGGGGTCTTCCTGGTCCCCGACGAAGGTGCAGATGGGCAGACCGCCGGCGGGCATCAGGGTGTCGCCGTTGGCGTCGATCTGCTGGGCGTAGATATCCCATTTGAAGCCGCTGCGCTGATCCTGCCAGGTGATGATCGCTCCTCCCAGCCCGTCGCTGGCGATTTGGGGGTGCCGTTGGTCGCCGGCGGCGCCGCAGATCAGCAGGCCATCGGCCGGTTCCTGTAGGTTGCCATTGGGGTCCACGCGCTGGGCGTAGATGTCCACCGAGCTGGCGTCTCGGAAGTCCTCCCAGACGATGATGATGCCGGAATTGCCGGCGATCAGCTTGGGGGACATCTGAGCATTCGAAGCGGTGCAGATGGGCAGGCCGTCTTCCTGCCACAGGGCGTTTCCGTCGGTACCCACCCGCTGGGCATAGATGTCGTCGTGGGCACCGCGACTGTCCTGCCAGGCGAGGTAGGCGCCTCCCAGGTCGTCGGTCAGGATCTGGGGATCGTATTGATAATCCGCGGCCGTGCAGATCGGCCGGCCGTTCGCCGGCCAGAGGGTGTCGCCATCGGCATCGATGCGCTGGACGAAGATGTTATAGTCGACGCCGTTGCGGCCGTCGGCCCAGCTGATGATGGCGCCGCCCGATCCGTCGGCCGTGATCCGGGGATTGTATTGTGTATTGGCCGCCGTGCAGATGGGTCTGCCATCGGCCGGCCACAATGTGTCGCCGTTGGCGTCGATCCGCTGGGCATAGATGTCATCGTAACCGTTGCGGGCATCCCGCCAGGCCAGGAAAAATCCTCCGCAGGTGTCGCTGGCCAGGCACGGTTCGAGCTGCTCGGTGGTGTCGTTGCAGATGACGACGCCGGGGTCATTCCAGATTCGGGCGCCGTCGGCATCGATTTTTTGAACATAGATATCCCCGTCGCCATCGTCGCGATCGTCTCTCCAGGCCGTGAACGCTCCTCCGTTGCCGTCACCTATGGCGCAGCAAGAGTGCTGATTCCCAAGCGCTCCGCAGACGTAATTTCCGTCGGTACTCCACAGGACGGTGCCCTCCGGATCGATCCGCTGAGCCCGGATGTCCGTATCGTCGGGACCATAGTAGAAATCCCTCCAGATGACGATGGCGCCTAAGGAATCATCGCTGACGATGACAACCTGATCCTGCAGCTCGTAACGAGTGCAGATGACCACGCCGTTCGAAGTCCACTCGCCAACGGCCTGAGCGTTCTGCGCTGCGATCTGGATGCACATCAGCACGGCGATAGCGGCGGCAAGGTGAGCGGTCATTTTCACGGTCGCCTCTCCTTTCGCTTTCTGTATGGGGAGTTATTGAGCTATGATGTGTATTTCAAGAATGCTCTATCACAGAGAATGCTCAATGTTACGACCGGCGCAGAATTTTGTCAAGGAAAAAACGGTCCCCGGGGCTGCCTTTGAATCATTGTCTGTATTTAGTAGAAAGAGGATTCCAGGAATTAAGAATTCGAAGATTCGAGGGAAGAAATTGAAAGTGGTTGATTGCTGAAACAAGTTGGAGTGAGATAGGATTGCCTTTGTTATTCGCTGCTAGTACTATTGGTTGGAGTGTAGTGGTCTGCTTGTTGCTAACCGCCTACTGGGGATGTGAGGTGGTGGGATGATCACTCCGCCGTCGAGAAATCAAAGACCTCCCTGGGATTCACCAGTCGCAAATAATTCTCCACCCTCATGATGATCGAATCGGTCAGCGATCCGGCGTTGAAGGCGATCTTCTCGTTTTCCAGAATGGAGCCGTCCAGATAGAGCTCCAGCGGCAGGATGGGGGGACCGAAGGGGGGCACGCAGCCGGGAACGCAGCCGGTCAGTTCTTTGAGCTCCTCCCGGGTGGCGAAGCGGGTCCGCTTGACGCCCAGATGCTTCTTCATGGCATGGGAGTCCATCTTCCGGGCGGCGCTGAGGACGAACAGCCTGAACTCGTTCTCGATCTTCATCACCAGGGCCTTGCCCCCGATGCGGGTGCTTTCGCCCCGGGCCCGGGCCGATTCTTCGGAGGTGTGTGTCGGCTGGTGATGAACGTGGCGGTAGGGAATGGTGTTCTGATCAAGAAGGGCTTTGATCTGTAGGAAGACGTCGACGGACATTGGCGGAGTATGTTTTGTTATGCTGATGACTGCCGGCTGCCGCCCGCTTGCTGATGACTGCCGGCCGGGATTTCCACGAACACAAGCCACCGATACGAACACGGCCTTTACAAATATCCCATATCCTTGAGATGATGCCTGATCATTTCTTCTTCATCGGGACTGTAAGGCGTGGTCGGCGCCTTGGGGATGTGTTCCAGCATCTCCAGGGTCATCAGGATGCGCTGCAGGTTCTTCTCGGC
>CAZOYL010000058.1:0-1682 GCA_964584035.1 uncultured Gemmatimonadota bacterium
AGAGCCACCGGCTCATAACCGGTCGGTCCCTGGTTCGAATCCAGGTGGGCCCACCAGCAGATCGATAAGTTCATCGAAAACTTCTTTTTTATCGGGCGATTAGCTCAGTTGGCTGGAGCGCCACGCTCACATCGTGGAGGTCACAGGTTCGAGTCCTGTATCGCCCATCCCGGAACCCGTCGCCGTATTCAGGCGGACATCTGTGATCATTCCCGGCGCAGGACCACTCTCTTGATCGGATGACAGGGATATGCTTGCTTTACAGAAATGCTCGAAACCCCAAACGGGAGTTCCTCGACATTGAGGGAAAACATCATCTCACATCAAACGGCAAGCCTGGCGCGCTTGTCGCAGAAACTTTCGAAGGGGTGCACCTCTGCTTGGTGCGCCCCATTCTTTTTAAAATCGGTGGTCTATATATGTGTCGAGCGGTCCGGTATCGGCGATCTGATATTCGGAAAACTTTCCATGGACGTTTTCCCCGGGGTTGTTCATCATGCTTGAAACGCTTGAGATGTTGACGAAGCTTCAGGAAATTGATCAAAAGGTCGATCAGCTGGCTCACGCCAGGGTGGATTTGCCGGAGAAGATTGAAGTCTTGAGAAATCAGGTCCAGGAGCTGGAGGATGCCAGCGCTGAGGATACGGCCAGGTTGGAACAGCTGGAGAAGGACAAGCGTCAGGAAGAGCTGGGACTCCAGGAAGCTCAGGACGAGCTGAAGAGGTATCAGGATCAACTCTACCGTATCAAGACCAACCGGGAATATGATGCCATCCAGGCTGAGATCGATACCCAGAAGGAGAAGATCTCCCAGCACGAGGAGAGCATACTGAATATCATGGCTACTGAGGAAGAGATCACCGAGAATCTGGAAGCTCGGACCAAAGACCTGGAACAGATCAGAACGGAAAATGCCCCCAAGTTGGAGCAGTTGGAAAAAGATCTGTCATCCATCGACGACCGGATCGCCGCGGAGAAAGATCAGCGGAAGAACATGACCGTCAGAATAGAAAAGAACATCCTCAGGGCTTACGAACGCATCCGCAAAGTCAAGAACGGGCTGGCCATCGTGTCCATTCGTAAACGAGCCTGCGGCGGTTGTTTTAAAACTTTGCCCCCGCAGAAAATACAGGAAATTCGCCGCACCGACCGGATCATCACCTGTGAGAATTGTGGGAGAATTCTGTATTGGGACGACCATTCACAGAACTGATCGCCTATATTGACGGTGCCTCTCCGGGCAATCCGGGTCAGGCCGGCGTCGGCGTTTCTTTCCAGGATTCCTCTGGAAAGGAGATACAGGCCCTCAGCGTCTCCATCGGGGAGGCCACCAATAATGTGGCCGAGTACCGCGCGCTGACTCTGGCGCTTGAAGAGGCTCCTCGGCTGGGCGTTCGGCGGCTGACCGTATTTTCCGACAGCGAGCTGCTGGTCAAACAGGTCAACGGGCAATACCGGGTGAAGACACCTCATCTGCAGATCTGTTTTGATAAGGTCCAGGAGCTTCGGGCAGGCCTTGAGAGCCTCAGCGTGACCCATATCTCCCGGGAACAGAATCAGCGTGCCGATGAACTGGCTCGCCGGGCCGCCGGGCGGGGAAAATCGGACAGACGGCCGCCGGGCGGGGAATCGGACAGACGGCCGCCGGGCGGGGAATCGGACAGACGGCCGCCGGGCGGGGA
>CAZOYL010000058.1:1782-15433 GCA_964584035.1 uncultured Gemmatimonadota bacterium
AATCGGACAGACGGCCGCCGGGCGGGGAATCGGACAGACGGCCGCCGGGCGGGGAATCGGACAGACGGCCGCCTGCTGCTGCATCCACGGAGGCTGCTCTGAGCGAGGGGATCCTTTCCCTCAACCAGGTGGCCCTGTTGCCGGTTTGGTCCGAGATTCGACCGGGCGAGGTGGATATGGCGGTCTCGCTCGCCGGGGACATTCGCATGGGCATGCCTTTTTTAGTGAACCTGACCTGTTCCCCCAAAACGGCGGCCCTGGCCGCCGTCACGGCCCTGCGGGGAGCGATGCCTTTGCTTCGTCCGGGACGTTCGCCGCGGGAGTTGGTCGAGATCGTCGGGAAGATAAAAACCTATCAGGGCAGCGGCGATGATATCGACACGGACGGTCCCGAGAATGCCTGCCTGGACCGGGAGGGACGCCCCCGGGTAGGTGTGGTGCTTCATCCCGACGATGATCTCAGCGAGCATGTTTCAGCTTTACGGAAGGCGGGAGCGGATCTGCTGGTCTTAGAAGCTTCCCTCGGGCACGGAGCCAGGCTGTTGACCGCCATCGCCCGGTTAAAAGGGTCACATCCCCAACTGCCCCTGATCGCTGGAGATGTCACCGATGGACAGGGCGCAGAAAAGGTTCTGGGAGCCGGTGCAGACGGTGTCAAGGTAGGGGCTCCGTACATTTTGGGATTGAAGGTGCCCCTCTTCAGCGTGATCCGGGAATGCGCCCTGATCGTGCAGAAACGGAGCGGTTTTCTCCTGGCCGATGTCGGCACGACCGAGCTGATGACGGCCTCCAGCCGGATAGCCCGAGCTCTGGGAGCGGGAGCCGATCTGGCTGCGGTGACGCTGGAGCCCGGCGGTGAGGAATGGAAGCCCCATATACTCACCGAAGGGCTGGATAGTCTGGGTGAAGATATTCGCATGATCCTGTCCTGCTGCGGTGTCGCCACGATCGAGGAATTTCACCGCAAGGCTCGTTTCATCCGGGTTTGAAAACGGCTTTTATCGCAACGGAACCATTCACATCGATCTCGAAAGGGGGAAAGGTCCGCCAAAGCAAATCGGATGATCGCGGGTCCTTCGATGACCTGAGGAAAGTCCGAGCTCCACAGGGCAGGGTGCTGGATAACATCCAGGCAGGGTGACCTGACGGAAAGTGCCACAGAAAAGATACCGCCCTGACCTCGGTCAGGGTAAGGGTGAAATGGCGAGGTAAGAGCTCACCGCGATCCAGGTGACTGGGTCGGCAGGGTAAACCCCACCCGGAGCAAGACCAAATAGGGAAGAAGAGACGGCCCGTCTCACCTGACTTCCGGGTAGGTCGCTTGAGGCGCGGGGTAACCAGCGCCCCAGAGAGATGATCATCGGAGGAACGAGCCCGCTCGTTCCTCTACAGAACTCGGCTTATAGATTTGCTTTGGCGGAGTTCTTTTCCCTTTCGAAAAGGGGGCAAGAGCTCATGAACATGCGTTGGCAACTGGCCGCAGAGCCCGATCCCCAGCGGATAAAGACTTTCAGCCGCGAGCTGAACATCTCCCCCATCATTGCGCGCCTGCTCCTGAACAGGGGGATCGAAAACCTTCAGGCGGGGCAGATATTTCTCAACCCCCGCCTGGAATTTTTACACGATCCCTTTCTTTTCAAGGAGATGGAGCCGGCCGTCGAGCGCATCGTCAAAGCGCTAAAGGGGAAAGAGCCCATCATGATCTTCGGGGATTATGATGTGGATGGCATCACGGCAACTTCTCTGCTCTATCTCGTTCTCACCCGTTTGGGCGCCAATGTTTCGTATTATATACCCAACAGGGTCAGTGAGGGATACGGCCTATCGGCTGGGGGCATTCAAGAGGCAGCCGACCGAAAAGTTTCCTTGATCATCTCCGTCGACTGCGGCATCACGGCCAATGAGGAGATCGACCTGGCTTGCTCTCTGGGCATCGATACCATTGTCACCGATCACCACGAGGTCCAGGAACAAGTTCCCCGGGCGGTGGCCGTTCTCGATCCCAAGAATCCGCTGGACAACTATCCGGATACTACGCTCGCCGGCGTGGGAGTGGCCTTTAAACTGGCCCAGGGTCTTTACGCCCGGCTGGGTCTCGATGATTCGGAACTGGAAAACCATCTGGATCTGGTGGCCTTGGGCACGGCGGCCGATATCGTCCCCCTGGTCGGTGAGAACCGGATTCTCACCCGTTTCGGCCTGGAGCAGATCACCAAGACCGACAAGGTCGGTCTCCGGTCGCTGGTGGAGATCACCGGCCTGATGGGTGAGGAGATCCAGACGGGGCACGTGGTCTTCATCCTGGCGCCGCGGATCAATGCGGTCGGCCGGCTGGGCGATGCCGAGCGGGCCATTACGCTGCTGGCCACCAATCAGCCGGACCGGGCCCGCCGTATCGCCGGCTTTCTCAACGATGAGAACCGCCGTCGGCAGGGCATCGATGAGATCATTCTTCGAGAAGCGCTGGATCTGGTCGAGAGGACGATCGATCTGGAACACGACCGGGCCATCTGTTTGGCCTCGGACACATGGCATCCCGGCGTCATCGGCATCGTGGCCTCCCGGGTGGTCGAGAAGTATTACCGGCCCACCGTCCTGATCGCTCTGGAGGGCGATGAAGGCAAAGGCTCGGGCCGGAGCATCAGCGGATTCAACCTCTATCAGGCCCTGGAGGATTGTCAGGAGCACCTGATACGGTTCGGCGGCCACAAGTATGCCGCCGGGCTGACCATCGATGCCTCCCGGGTGGCCGTATTTCGCCAATGTCTCAATAAGATCGCCACGGAACGTTTGCATCCGGAGCAGATGATCCCGTCGCTGAAGATCGATATCCCCGTTGCTCTGGAGGATATCGGCGAGCCTCTGCTGGCGAACCTGAGCGAATTGGCTCCTTTCGGACCGAAGAACATGAGGCCGGTCATGATGGCGTCCAATCTCGAGGTGGTCGGCTATCCCCGGGTGGTGGGCCGGAATCATCTGAAATTTAAAATCCGGCAGAAAGACCGGTCGCTCGATGTGATCGCCTTCAACCAGGGCAACCGGCTGGCCGATCTTCAGGTGGGGAAACCCACGCTCAGCCTGGCCTTCGTGCTGGAGGAAAACCGCTGGCAGGGACGCAGCTCGCTGCAGCTCCGGGCCAAGGATATGAAGATCGGTCCGCTGGGTCTGGAGTCGACCTGAGGGCGTTTGGATTCTGCAGCGGCCGGATCATCTGCTCCGGTGAAACTGGAGGAATAACGTGTCGGCCAGCGATCGTCTGAAGGACGGGATGATTCAGGTCTATACCGGCGATGGAAAGGGAAAAACCACGGCCGCCCTGGGGCTGGCTTTACGAGCCCTGGGACACGGATTCAAAATCTACGTGATTCAGTTTATGAAGGGAGACCCCGAATACGGCGAGCTGCGCGCCGGTCGCCGCATCGATGGTCTCACCATCCGGCAGTTCGGCCGCACCGATTTCGTCGATCGCGAACACCCGGCCGCGGAAGATGTCTCTCTGGCCCGGCAGGGGCTGGAGCATGCCGGGGAGATCATGGCCGCCGGCCGGCATGATCTGCTGATCCTGGATGAGATCAATGTCGCCCTGGATTTCGGGCTCATCCCCGTGGAGGCGGTTTTGGATCTGATGCAAAAAAAGCCCGGGAACATGGAGCTGGTCCTGACCGGACGCGACGCTCCCGAGCAGGTCATCCGGGCTGCCGATCTGGTCACCGAGATGCGCCAGATCAAACACTACTATCAAAAGGGAAGGACCGCCAGGGATGGCATCGAGCACTGATCGGGACCGGGGTCCTGTGAGGAATGCCGTTGGTGGCCTGATCGAACGTTTCACACAGGGCCATCTCCGGGCCCTGGCCAGGGTGATCACGCTGGTGGAGAACGAAGCCCCCGGATACCGCGACCTGCTCGGGCGGCTTTACGGAAGCGCCGGCCGGGCCAGGAAAATCGGCATCACCGGCGCCACCGGCGCCGGCAAGAGTACCCTGGTCGATGAGCTGACCAAACGGCTGTTGTCCAGAGGCCGCAGCGTGGGCATTATCGCGGTGGATCCCTCCAGCCCGTTCTCAGGTGGAGCCCTCCTGGGCGATCGGGTGCGGATGCAGGATGTGGGCCTGCAGAAGGATGTCTATATCCGGAGCATGGCCAGCCGGGGCAGCCTGGGGGGGTTGGCCAGGGCCACCCGGGAGGTGTCCATCGTTCTGGATGCGTTCGGAAAGGACACCATCCTTATCGAGAGCGTCGGTGTCGGCCAGGTGGCACTGGATATCGCCGAGGTGGTGGATACCACGGTGGTGGTCCTGGTTCCGGAATCCGGCGACAGCGTCCAGGCCATGAAGGCCGGCCTGATGGAGATCGCCGATATTTTCGTCATCAACAAGGCCGATCTGACCGGCGCCGATCGGCTGGAGCTCGAGTTAAACAGTCACCTGGAGCTTCAGAGAGGACGGGACGGGTGGGATTATCCCGTCATCAAGACCCGGGCCCGCAGCGGGCAGGGGATCGACGAGCTATTGGAACAGATCGACCGGCAGGAGGAGCATCTGGCTCAGACCGGCTATCTGGAGAAGAAGAGGATGGATCTGGTGCGGGCCGAGGTCCTGCAGCTGTTGTCCGAAACCATCACCAAAAAGGTGCGGCAGCGCCTGGATGCGGGGGGAGATCTGGAGACCGCCGTGGCCGATATTGTCGGGGGGCGTTTGAATCCCTACCAGGCGGTTGATCGACTCCTGGAACGCGCGGAAGGAGCTGGATCGAATGGCTGATTCGTCCCATAATAAGATCAACGAAGCTGATCAGCGATATCGCCGGAAGCTGGCGGCCAAGAATCCCAAAGATGGGGGATCTTTTACGACCATATCAGGAGAGCCGCTGGACATTCTCTACACCCCGCGGCATCTGGAAGACTTCGATATGTTACGGGACCTGGGGTTTCCCGGAGAATATCCCTACACCAGGGGTGTCCGAGAAGATATGTACCGCGGCCGGCTGTGGACGATGCGGCAGTTCGCCGGCTTCGGCACGGCCGCCGACACCAATCGCCGGTTTAAATATCTTCTGAAGCACGGCCAGACCGGCCTGTCCACTGCCTTCGACATGCCCACACTGATGGGATACGATTCCGATCACGAGCTCGCCCAGGGCGAGGTGGGCCGCTGCGGGGTGGCCATCGACTCGCTGGAGGATATGGAGATCCTGTTCGATGGCATTCCCCTGAACAAAGTGTCCACCTCCATGACCATCAACGCTCCGGCGGCCGTCCTGCTGGCCCTGTATATCGCCGTGGGGGAAAAGCAGGGTGTCTCGTCGGAGCAGCTCAGGGGAACGCTGCAAAACGACATCCTTAAAGAGTACATCGCCCAAAAGGAATGGATCTTTCCGCCCAAGCCGCACATGAAGCTGATCACCGACATCATGGAATTCTGCGCCCGGCACGTACCCAAGTGGAACACCATCTCGATCAGCGGCTATCACATCCGCGAGGCCGGCTCGACGGCCATACAGGAGCTGGCCTTCACCCTGGCCGACGGCTTTACCTATGTGGAGGCCGGCATCGAAGCCGGCATGGATGTCGACACTTTCGCCCCGCGGCTGTCTTTTTTCTTCAACGCCCACATGGATTTCTTCGAGGAGATCGCCAAGTACCGGGCGGCCCGGAGAATCTGGTCGCGGGCCATGCGGGATAAATACCGGGCCCAAAATCCCCTGTCCTGGCTGATGCGTTTTCACACTCAGACGGCCGGATGCAGCCTGACGGCGCAGCAGCCGGAGAACAATATCATGCGAACGGCCTTTGAAGCCCTCTCGGCCGTTCTCGGCGGCACCCAATCGCTGCATACCAACTCCTTCGACGAAGCCCTCTGCCTGCCGACCGAAAAGGCCGTGCAGATCGCCCTGCGAACCCAGCAGGTCATCGCCCACGAGACCGGAGCGGCCAGCGTCATCGATCCGCTGGGCGGATCCTATTTCGTGGAAGCCCTGACCGATCGGATGCAGCAGGGCGCCGAGGAGTATTTCCGCCGCATCGGGGAGATCGGCGGCGTCATCGCCGGAATCGAGAAGGGATTCTTTCAGCGCGAGATCGCCGCGGCGGCCTCCGCCTATCAGAGATCCATCGAACAGGAGAAGCGGTTCGTGGTGGGAGTGAATCGCCATCAGGTGAAGGGACAGGAGGTGGAGATCGATCTGCTCAAAATCGATCACGCCATCGAGAAATCCCAGCACGAGCGGCTCAGGAAGTTAAGAGCCAGACGGCACGATCGGGCGGTCACCGGGGCTTTGAAAAACCTGCAGAAAGCGGCCCGGGAGGGCCGCAATCAGATACCGGACATTCTTGAAGCCGTCAGAGCTTATGCCACTCTGGGGGAGATCTGCGATGCCCTCAGAGAGGTCTACGGAGAATATCGAGAGCCACCCATTTTTTAATGTCGGGAGAGGTCATGGACAGAAAGATCAGGGTTCTCATCGCCAAGCCAGGATTGGACGGCCATGATCGCGGCGCCAAGATCGTGGCCAGCGCTCTGCGTGACGCCGGCATGGAGGTCATCTATACCGGCCTGAGGCAGACTCCGGAGATGATCGTGGGAGCGGCGGTGCAGGAGGATGTCGATGTCATCGGCATCAGCATCCTGTCGGGAGCGCACATGACCATCTTCTCCCGGGTGATGGATCTTCTCCGGGAGCAGGGAGCCGATCTGGAGGTGGTGGTTTGCGGCGGCGGGATCATTCCCACCGAGGACCGGAAAAAACTCGAGGATATCGGCGTCAGAGGCCTGTTCGGTCCCGGCACGACCACCGGGGAGATCATCGAATTCATCCGTGCCGCCGTGACGGAAAAGACCGCCTAACTGTACGGGCCGGAAAGTCCCGGCGTTGCTGTCAGGACCGGCGGCGGCCGCAGAGGAATTCGTCATGCAATGGGGATCCCGTCAGCTGTGCAGCCTGCACGAGAATGTCTTCTGGATCGACGGGGGGGCCATGTTCGGGGTGGTCCCCAGGGTCATCTGGGAAAAACTGAGCTCGCCGGATGAGCGCAACCGGGTAGCCCTGCGGGCCAATCTGATGCTCATCCGCAGCGGGGACGGCAACATTCTGGTGGAAACCGGCCTGGGCGATGATATTCCGGAGCGGTGGAAGGAGATCTACGGATTGCGGGAGCCTTCCCATCTGCTCGAGGAGCTGTCCCTGACCGGCCTGGTCCCCGGGGATATCGACCTGGTCGTTCCTACCCATCTGCATTTCGATCATTCCGGCGGCGGCGTTCACCGTGACGGGGAGGTTTTCCGCCCCACATTCCCCAGGGCCCGTTATGTGGTCCAGAAGAAAGAGTGGCAGGTGGCCATGAATCCGGACGTGCGCTCCCGGGTCTCCTATCGAAAGGAGATGCTGATGCCTCTGATGGAAGAGGACCTCATCCGGCTGGTCGACGGCGATGAGGAGATCGCTCCCGGCGTCCGGGTCCGTCTCACCGGCGGCCATTCCGCCGGCCATCAGGTGGTGACGGTCGTCTCGCCCCAGGGAACGGCCATCTACACCGGTGATCTGATTCCCACGGTTCATCATCTGAAGACCGCTTACGTGCCCAGCGTGGACATTCTTCCGCTGGAGACCATGCGGCAGAAGGACCATCTGATCGAAGAGGCCCTGGAAGGGCGCTGGCTGGTCTTTTTCGGACACGATCCGGAGATCGACGCCGGATATCTCTCCCGAGACGAGAGCGGACGGCTATCGGTGGAGCCGGTGGATGTCAGACCTTAATGCTGAAGGCGGGGGCAGTGGGGGCCGGCAGGTGAACAGCTCATCATCGGCAAGAGACCTTCGAAGGGGGCGGTGAACAGATGAGCAAAAAACAGAAGACAAAACAGCTGCAGAAACTGCGGGAACAATCCCGGCTGGGCGGCGGAAAAACCCGGATCGAGGCGCAGCACAGCAAAAACAAGCTGACCGCCCGGGAGCGGCTGGACCTGCTGCTGGACGAGGGCAGCTTCCGGGAAGTGGACGCTTTCGTCACCCATCGGATCGTGGATTTCGGGCTGGCCGATAAGAAGATCCTGGGCGACGGCGTGATCGCCGGCTCCGGCACCATCGATGGCCGCCTGGTCTTCGTGTTCTCACAGGACTTCACCGTGTTCGGGGGCTCTCTGTCCGAGGCGCATGCCAACAAGATCTGCAAGATCATGGACCTGGCCATGAAGATGGGCTCTCCCGTCATCGGCCTCAACGACTCCGGGGGGGCTCGGATCCAGGAAGGCGTGGCCAGCCTGGGGGGGTATGCCGAGATCTTTCTGAGAAACACTTTGGCCTCCGGCGTCGTCCCGCAGATCTCGGCCGTGATGGGACCCTGCGCCGGCGGCGCGGTATACTCGCCGGCCATCACCGATTTCATCTTTATGGTCAAAAACAGCAGTTACATGTTCGTCACCGGCCCCAATGTGGTCAAGACCGTCACCCACGAGGAGGTCAGTTTCGAGGAGCTGGGCGGCGCCATGACCCACAACACCCGAAGCGGGGTGGCCCACTTCGCCTCGGAGAACGAGGCCGAATGCCTGCAGCGGATCCGGGATCTGCTGAGCTATATCCCCCAGAACAACATGGCCGATCCGCCCCTGGTCAAGCCCACCGATTCGCCCGACCGGCAGGATGAGGCTTTGGACGAGATCGTCCCCGACAGCCCCAACAAGCCCTATGACATGAAGGACGTCATCCGGCGCGTCGTCGACGATGGCAAATTTCTGGAGGTCCACGAGCACTACGCGCGCAATCTGGTGATCGGGTTCGCCCGTCTGGACGGAAGGCCGGTGGGCATTTTAGGGAATCAGCCCGCGGTTCTGGCCGGCGTGCTGGATATCGACTGCTCCCTCAAGGGCGCCCGTTTCGTGCGGTTCTGCGATTGTTTCAATATCCCCCTGCTGACCTTAGTGGACGTCCCGGGATTTCTGCCCGGCACCGCTCAGGAGAGCGGCGGCATCATCAAGCACGGAGCCAAACTTCTCTATGCCTACTGCGAGGCCACCGTCCCCAAGGTGACCGTCATCACCCGCAAGGCATACGGCGGGGCCTATGACGTGCTCAGCAGCAAGCACATCCGGGGCGATGTCAATCTCGCCTGGCCGACCGCCGAGATCGCCGTCATGGGTCCCAAGGGGGCCGCAGAGATTATCTTCAAAAAAGAGATCGCTGCCTCGAAGGATCCCGAACGAACCCTGAACGAAAAGGTTAAGGAGTACCGAGACCGGTTCGCCAACCCATACACCGCCGCCGAGCGGGGCTATGTGGATGACATCATCGAGCCTCACCGGACGCGGCCGGTGCTGATCGACGCTTTTCGGAGGCTGGCCACCAAGGTGGATTCCAATCCCAGGAAGAAGCATGGCAACATCCCCCTGTGAGGACTCAGGACCTGATCATGTTTCGCAAGATACTTATTGCCAACCGGGGTGAGATTGCCCTCCGGATCATGCGGGCCTGCCGGGAAATGGGCATCTCCACGGCCACCGTGTATTCCCGAGCCGATCGCCGGGCCCTCCATGTCCGCTCCGCCGATGAAGCATACTGTATCGGCCCTCCCCCGGCCACGGACAGCTACCTGCGCCAATCGGCCATCATCGAGGCGGCCAGAGCCTGCGGGGCCGAGGCCGTTCACCCTGGCTACGGTTTTCTGGCCGAAAACGCCGATTTCGTGGAGGCCGTCCGGGCCGCCGGGCTGGTTTTTATCGGACCGTCGGCCGGGAGCATGAGGCTGGTGGGAGACAAAACGGCCGCCCGAAGGACCGTTCAGGCCGCCGGCGTGCCGGTGGTCCCCGGCGGGGACCGGGGCATCGATGACGATGATGAGGCGCTCGGCGTAGCCCGGGAGATGGGATTTCCCGTCCTCATCAAGGCCGCCGCCGGGGGTGGTGGAAAGGGCATGCGGATTGTCTCCTCGGCCGGGGAGCTCCCGGCTGCCCTGAAGGCCTCCCGATCGGAATCGCGTTCCTCCTTCGGCGACGCCACCGTCTATGTCGAGAAATATCTCGCCGGAGCCCGGCATATCGAATTTCAGATCATGGGAGATGAGCATGGCCATCTGGTGCATCTGGGCGAGCGGGAGTGTTCCGTTCAGCGGCGATATCAGAAGCTGATCGAGGAATCGCCCAGCTGTGCTCTGGATCAATCGCTGCGGCGGAAAATGGGAGCGGCCGCGCTGAAAGTGGCCCGGGCCGCCGGCTACACCAACGCCGGAACGGTGGAGTTCCTGCTGGCCGAGGACGGCCGCTTTTATTTCCTGGAGGTCAATGCCCGCCTGCAGGTGGAGCATCCGGTCACCGAGATGGTTACCGGTATCGACCTGGTCAAGGAGCAGATCCGGGTGGCCGCGGGGGAAAAGCTGACCTTCGCCCAGGAGGACATCCGGCATTCCGGATGCGCGCTGGAATGCCGCATCTATGCCGAGGATCCGGACAATGATTTCTTTCCCTCCACCGGAATCATCACCGGGCTGCATCACCCCAAAGGTCCCTGGATCCGGAATGACAGCAGTCTGTTCCCCGGGATGGAGGTTGCTGTCTATTACGACCCTTTGCTGGCCAAACTGCTCATCTGGGGCCGGAACAGGCCGGAGCTGCTGGACCGGGCGGCCTGGGCACTGGAAGAGTACCGCATCGCCGGGATCAAAACGACGGTGGACTTCTGCGCGCAGGTGCTGTCGGATCCCGATTTCCGCTCCGGTCGGTATCACACCGGCATTATTCCAAAGATGCAGCAGCAACAGAGCGAGCCGGCCGAAGAGGATCTGGAGGTCGTGGCTCTGGCCGCCGCATTGACGGCCTGGCAGGACGGGAAAGACCGTCGCACCGTCTCGCCCGCTCAGGGATCGCCGCCGGCCGGAGATCCCTGGAAACTGGCCGGGCGCCGGCGCAACCTGTCCGGCGGAGCCTGGGAGAGATGATATGAGATATACGGTCCATATCGGTAAACATTCATATGAGCTTTCCATCCGGGAGACCGCAGAGGGATTGAAGGTGGCTCTCGATGGAAGGAACCTTGACGTCGATATGGCCCCGGTCGCGCCGGAGATTGCCTCCCTGCTGGTCGACGGCCGGTCGTATGAAGTTCAGGTTCGGGGCCGGGAGGGGGAGTACCAGGTGTTCTACGGGCCCCGGCATTACCAGGTCATCGTCGAGGATGAACGGACCCGAATGATCAGAAAGCTGGCGGCCGACACCTGCATCCAGGAAAAATCCCGCGAGATCAAAGCGGCCATGCCGGGTCTGGTGGTGAAGGTGGAGGTCAAAGAGGGAGATGAAGTGCGACCCGGTGACGGTCTGGTGGTGGTGGAGGCCATGAAGATGGAGAACGAGGTGCGCGCCCAGCGGAGGGGAGTGGTCAAACAGGTCTTCGTCAAACAGGGGATGACGGTCGATCAGGGGCAGAGCCTGGTGATCCTGGAATAGCGGGGAGAGCTCGTTGGGTCAGAAAAAGACAGGAAAAATCCGGGGGCGCCGGCAAAGGGTTGGGACGCAACCGGGGAAAAACCGGGAACGGCGGGACCGTTTTACCACCGTCTCGGATCTGACCATCGAGCGGGTCTATGATCCCGGTCCGCATGGCGAGCTGGACGAACCCGGGCAGTTCCCCTTTACCCGGGGCGTTTATCCGAACATGTACCGGGGCCGCTTCTGGACCATGCGGCAGTACTCCGGGTATGCCACGGCCCGGGAGACCAACCGGCGCTTCCGGTATCTTCTGGGGCAGGGCCAGACGGGTCTGAGCGTGGCTTTCGACCTGCCCACCCAGATCGGCTACGATTCGGATCACCCCATGGCCGACGGCGAGGTCGGCCGCACCGGGGTGGCCGTCGATTCTCTGGCCGATATGGAGGTGCTCTTCGAGGGGATCCCCCTGGACCGGGTGAGCACGTCCATGACCATCAACTCGACGGCCGCCGTGCTGCTGGCTATGTACATAGTCCTGGCCGAGAGGCGCGGCCTCAAGCCGGCAGAGCTGTCAGGCACGATTCAGAACGATATCCTCAAGGAGTATATCGCCCGGGGAACTTATATTTTCCCCCCGAAACCGTCCCTGCGGCTGATCACCGACATCTTCACCTATTGTCATCACCACCTGCCCCGCTGGAACACCATCAGCATCAGCGGGTATCATATCCGGGAGGCCGGATCCACAGCGATCCAGGAGGTGGCTTTCACCCTGGCCAACGGCATCGCTTATGTCCGAGCGGCTCTGGATGCCGGCCTGCGGGTGGATGATTTCGCTCCCCGGCTGTCCTTTTTCTTCAACGCCCACAATGAGTTTTTTGAGGAGGTGGCCAAGTTCCGGGCCGCCCGCCGTCTCTGGGCCGGCCTGATGAAGGAGCGCTTCGGGGCCAAAGACCCGGCTTCCATGAGACTGCGCTTTCACACCCAGACGGCCGGCTGCACCCTGACGGCGCAGCAGCCGGAGAACAACATCGTCCGGGTGACTCTGCAGGCCCTGGCCGCCGTCCTGGGCGGGACGCAGTCGCTGCATACCAACTCCTATGATGAGGCTCTCTGTCTGCCCACCGAGAAGTCCGTACAGGTGGCCCTCAGGACGCAACAGCTGATCGCCGCCGAGAGCGGCGTGGCCGATACGGTCGATCCGCTGGGTGGATCTTATTATCTGGAAAACCTTACCGATGAGATCGAGCGACGGGCCCGGGAGTACATCGTCAAGATCGATGAGCTGGGCGGAGCTCTTCAGGCCGTGGAGAAGGGATATTTTCAAACGGAGATCCAGAAAAGCGCCTATCGCTACCAGCGCCAGGTGGAGTCCGGAGACAGGGCGGTGGTGGGTGTCAACCGGTATGCGGCCGATGAGGAGGAAGAGCCGGACAACCTCCTCCGGGTGAATCCCGCGGTCCAGAAGGAGCAGGTCGAATCTCTGGCCAGGATGAAAAAGGGCCGCGATCGACGGGCACTGAAGGAGGTTCTGGATCGACTGCGTATGGTCGCCGCCGGCGGGGACAATCTCATGCCCCCTGTCGTGGAGTGTGTCAAGCAGAATGCCACCCTGGGGGAGATCTGCGATGTGCTCCGGGAGGTGTTCGGGGAGTACCAGGAGAAGGTTGTTATTTAGCGATCCGAACGAGGGGAGTACGCCATGAATGTCTTCGAAGCCATCAGGACCCGGCGAAGCATCCGCAGCTACCGGAACAAACCGGTAGAGGAGGAAAAGCTCCAACAGATTCTGGAAGCCGGGCGGCTGGCGCCCTCATCGGCCAACCGCCAGGAGTGGCGCTTCGTGGTGGTGCGGGATGCCGAAACGCGCATGCGGCTGATGTCGGCAGCCAAGAACCAGCCCTTCGTGGGGCAGGCCCCGGTGGTCGTCGCCTGCTGCGCCCGGACCGATCGGCATGTCATGACCTGCGGGGAGCTGTGTTATTCGATCGACGTGGCCATCGCCGTCGATCATATGACTCTGGCCGCCTGGGAGCTGGGACTGGGCACCTGCTGGATCGGGGCCTTCTCCGCCGATCAGGTCAGGGAGATCCTGGGGATCCCCGGGGATGTGCCGGTGGTCGAGTTGCTCACCCTGGGCTACCCGGAGAGCGTTCCGCCGCCCACTGACAGGCTGCCCCTGGAGACGATCGTTCACTACGAGCGATGGTAAGGTGGGCAGGGTGCCCGATCAACCGCTC
>CAZOYL010000059.1:0-15001 GCA_964584035.1 uncultured Gemmatimonadota bacterium
GCGACGCCGGCATCGCTGCTCAGTCGCAGCGGTTTTTCAAGACCGGTCCGGGAGAATATGGCCAGGGAGATATATTTCTGGGGATCCGCGTGCCGGCCATCAGGAAATGCGTCCGGGAGTATCGCCAGATCCCATTGAAAGACACCCTGGAACTTCTCAGATCTCCCTTTCACGAGGCCCGGCTCCTGGCCCTGCTCATCCTGGTCGCCAAGTACAGCTCGGCCGGCTCGCCGGCCGAGCAAAGAGCCATCTATCGGTCCTATCTCGAGCACACCGCATTCATCAACAGCTGGGATCTGGTCGACAGCTCAGCCGAGCACATCATCGGCGCTGACCTGTTCTCCAGAGACAGGAGGCCAATCTATCGGCTGGCGCGATCAAAAGACCTCTGGGAGCGCCGCATCGCCGTGCTGGCCACCTTTCATTTCATCAAGCAAGGGCATTACGCGGACACCCTGGCCGTCGCCGAGATACTGCTGCACGACACGGAGGACCTGATCCACAAGGCCGTCGGCTGGATGCTGCGCGAGGTGGGCAAGCGGGATCGAAAGGCGGAGGAAACATTCCTGGTTCAGCATCATAAGAACATGCCGCGGACCATGCTGCGCTATGCCATCGAGAAACTGCCCGAGGACGACCGGCAGGCCTATCTGCGGGGAGAGAGATGATCCCGACGGCAGGCACCCCTCGTGGCGCCGCTGAACAGATCTTCTGCCCGCAGCCCGATAGCGAATGATGTACCCCCTGTTTTCAGAGGATCTCAGGATGTCAAAAAAAGACGCCTTCATCAAATCAATCAAGGAAATGATCACATCCCCTCATGTGCACATCTCGCTGGCCACGGGGATCAGCATCATCGTTCTGGCCTATGCATCCAAAAAAGTGTTGCCGGAACCGATCGGGTACCTGCCGCTGGCATTCCCTCCATTTCTGATGGTCATCTGGGAAGCCGTATCAGATCGATATAAAAATTCCAGAATCTGCACCACATGGTACTGGATAGTCGCCATTTTTATCGCTACGGCCCTGGTCATCCTCTTTCATATGAGATGAATCGACTCAGCGCCAATCATCCCGGCCCGGACCAGCCGGATCCGATCAGCACAGCTTCGGAACGGCCGGAGAAGCAATACTGACAGCAAAATATTTGAACCTTAACCACACCCCCTGTGAAAATGATGGTTTCTCAACAATCCCGCAGAATGCGATATCACCGGCTGACGGCCACCCTCTTCTCCCTGCTGGCCATTTCCCTGTGGGCCGGAATCGTCCGAGCGCAGCACGAACAGGATCTGCCGGCACAAGCAGAGGATGAAGGCGTCCGGGACATCCGGGCCGCGCGCATCGACTCCGAAATCGAAATCGACGGCGTCCTGGATGAGCCCGCCTGGGGGCAGGGCCAGCCGAGCGCCCCTTTCCGGCAGAGCCGGCCCAACTACGGGGCTCAGCCCTCGGAATCGACGGCCGTGACCATTCTGTACGACGCCGAGAACCTGTACCTCGGCATCCGCTGCTACGACAGCCAGCCGGGGCGGATCGAAGCCCACATGACCCAGCGGGACGACGAGCTGTGGAACGATGATGCCATCGAGATCTTCATCGACTCCTTCCACGACCACCAGTCCTGCACCTACTTCGTGACCAACCCCCTGGGCACCCAGACCGACGGCCGCTGCACCGGCAACGGGGCCACCTCGGAGATCATCTGGGACGGCGACTGGCAGGTGAGGTCGCGAATCACCTCGTGGGGCTGGTGCGCGGAGCTGGCCATTCCCTTTTTCAACCTGCCGTTCGAGGCCCGGGAAGAGCAGACCTGGGGCATCAATTTCATGCGCATTCACAGACGGACCAAGCAGGATCACCTCTGGCAGTTGACCGAACACTTCTTCCGGGTGTCCGATTACGGCCACCTGGTGGGGCTGCGGGATCTGAAAAAGGGACGGGCATTGGAGATCATGCCCTTCACCAGTCTGCGAAGAAGCCGTCATCCCGATGAACAGCTCGCCGGCGACGCCGGGCTCGATGTCAAATACCACCTGACCTCCACCTTCTCCGCCAATGTGACCGTCAATCCGGATTTCGCCCAGATCGAGGCCGACCCGGACCAGATCAACCTGTCCACCGAGGAGCTCTGGCTGCCCGAAAAACGGCCCTTCTTCCTGGAGGGCTGCGAGCTATTCAGCGCGCCGACAACCCTGTTCTACTCCCGGCGGATCGGCGAGATCACGGCCGGCGGGAAGCTGACCGGCAAGATCGACCGGTTCAACCTGGCTGTCGTGGACGTGCAGACGCCTGAGGAGGACGGCGAGCCCGAATCTTTCCGGGATCAAGAGACTAATTTCCTGGCCGCACGAGTGAAGGGCGACATCCTGGGAGCCTCCTCTCTCGGCGTTACGGGAGTGAACTGGGCCAACGGCAGCGGGTACAGCCGGGCCGCCGGACTGGACGCCGGGCTGACCCTGCCGCTGGGCTTCATCCTGAATCCTCAGGTCAGCCTATCCGCCGAGAAGGACGAGATTCTCAACATGAAGGAGACAAAGGGCTGGGAGAGGAGGGCGAATGTCAGCCACTACAGCCAGCATTTCGAGGGCTCTCTGAGCTACGTCGACCGGGACGCGGACTTCTTTCTGAACACCGGTTACTTCGGCGGGCGCACCGACGTCAGGGGGCTCGGCGGCGCGGTCACCTACATGAAACCCGCGCCATCCCTGGGTCTTCACGATGCGCAATTCAACTCCTTCTTCGGCCATTATGAGAACAAGGACGATGGCGGGCTGAACTATCAGTACTTCCGCGAGAACGTCAGCATCTTCTATCAATTTCTTGGTTACTGGTTCGCCAACGGCTTCGACGGGCAGTGGTCGAGGGAACAAGTGGCCGGCCGGACCTATGACAACTATCAGGCCTATGTCTCGCTGATCTATAATTACGAGAGCTTCGAGAATGCCGGAGTTCGGATCAAAAGAGGCCGCTCCTTCGGGGCCACGGCCGACATCCTGGAGACCTGGGTGCGCTGGAGGTTCTTCGAATATCTTTCCCTCGACCTGTACACCAACCGGGTGGCCTTCACCGGGCATGAGAATAATATCGGTTGGCCGGATCAATGGGTCACCACGCTGATGACACGCCTCGACCTGGCCGAGAACCTCTACCTGAGGGCCTTCCTGCAGGCCAACGATACCCATGGCCGGGACCTGCTCAGGGACATCAACCTGCTGCTGGCCTGGGAGCTGACCCGGAGGAACATCCTCTACCTGGCCTTCAACTACGATGAGAGCTGGAATGATCTCGACAGCCAGCGTCAGACGTCCCAGAGAATGCTGATGAAGATCGGTCTGTTCGTGGGGATCTGAATGACGAATAATCCGGATAAAGTCTAAAGGGAAAACAGGACGCCGGATGCTGAACACCGGATGCCGGATCAAGATGAAGAGATGTGCGGCAGGATGCCGGTGATGGATCTTTACCGGATCACAGATGTGTTCTTGGAAACCGATCATAGGCGACCGATCATCGACAGCGGAAGGAAGCCGACCATGAAGAAAATTCTTCCATTTTGGATTCTATCGATTCTTTGTTTCGCCACCGTCACCCAGGCTCTGCAGCTCGATCCACAGCCGGGAGAGTCTCTCCTGGATTCCGCTCAGGAGGGAAAGTATCTGGCCATGATCTATAAAAGCCAGGGCTTCTCGGCGGTCAACATCCGAGTGGTCAATCTGGAAACCGAGAGCATCGTCTATCAGAGCCAGCAGCCCTACCCGCAGAGCAAGCTGATCCAGCCAGTCATCCGGGAGAATTTCCTCGTCTACATGACCCGGGATGAGATCGTCCGGGTCGATCTCTCGACCGGTCAGGAACAGACGATGCCCGGCGGCGTCCGCGAGGTCACCGACGACGGAACCATCGTCACCGGAGACGGCCTGGTGGATATCGCCACCTGGGCGGTCACGGCCGAATATGACCCGAAGCTTTACACCCCGCAGCTGGTGCTCGACAACCTGATCATCTTCTCGGTCAAGGATATCGAAACACACAATCCGGCCGGATACCAGGCCCTGTCCACCGGCGGCCAGGTCATGTGGACGCTGGCTGTGGCCTCCCCGACCCAGGTTCACCTGCCTTCCGATCAGCACTCCACCATTCGCTCCTTCCCCCTGCCCGTGTTCCGCTACGACCCGGACGGCCGATGGCATCTGGAATTCCTGGACCGGTCCGGCCGGATGATGCAATCCCATCTCCTCACCGACCTGGACATTCACGTCCTCCAGGAAGAGGGCCGGGAGAAGAACTGGCTGCATAATTTCAAGGTCATGGACGATCGCGCCGGCCGGCGGATCCTGTCCTTCCGTCTGTTCACCGATCAGGGCGACGACGACCCGGTGCGCTATGGCCTGCTGACCGATGCCCAGGCCAACATCGACACGGCACTGATCTTCGCGTCCACTTTCACGGCCGGGATCGATCCGCAGGGGAACTCCATTCTCATCTCGAAGAAGTCTCCCGACCAGGACCAATGCCTGATCTCCAGCTACGACGCCGATGGCGGGCTGATCTCCCAGGCGCCCCTGTCGCCCTGGATCACCCGCCCTGCGGAGTTCCGCATCCTGGACGGCGGTCAGATCCTGGCCGAGGCCTCTCAGAACCTGTTTCTCAAATGCGCCGTGGAGACCGGACAGGCCACCGGGCTGTATGCCTTCCCAACGGCCGACCGCGTGGATCTCGCCGTGGTGTCTGGGAACGCCGCTTACATCTTCGCGGTTCCCCGGTTCAAGACCTCCCCCACCGTCGATCAGGGCACCCGGCTCCTCACCTTCCCCATCGATGAGGCCGGCTGGTTCGAGATCGAGCTGGTCAAGATGGAGCCCAACACCGGCTCGATGGATCAGGTCTATGCCGACAGCGATGTGTTGGTGGGATTCGCAGCCGACCGTTCACTGGAGAAGATGATCACGGTCGATTTCGAGGCCGGCCAGGCGGTCCGGAGGAGCGGATCCGGGCTGCGTTACGACTGGCACACCCCCGATGAGGAAAGAATCGTTCGCATCACGGCCTCCCTGGGGCCCCTTTCCAGAACCTTCGACATCGATGTCGTCCGGGTCTCGGATGCCCTGACTCTGGATCTGTCCGGCCAGGCCAAAGACGCCTACCGGTTCATCATCTCCGGCGAGGTGACCAACGGGACCAACCGGAATATCGACGGCCTGCAGTGGGAGGTCTCCACCGAGAACCTAACCGTCACCAGCTCATCGCTGCCCGATCGGGTCCAGGCCAATCGCGGCCGCAGCGTCACCATCCGCACCGAGCTGGCCGTCCCGGAAGACGTGGCACCCGGATGGAACGGCTACACCGTCTCGGGCAGCGCCACGGTCCGGCTGGATACCGGCGCCCAGACCTTTGAAAAGACCTTCCAGGCCAGCCTGGCCATCGAGCCAAACAAAACCTTCTTTATCCGATTCCAGGACCGGGAGACGGGGCGTTCCCTGAACCTCAAGGACATCGACCTGGCGCAGCTCAAGATCTTCGACCCGGGCGGCGCCGAGATCACCTCCCGCCTGGTCATCAGCCCCAGCGGAACCAAGGTCACGGTCGGCGGCCTGGCCCCCGGATTTGCCTCCCGGCCGATCCGGCTGACGGCGGCCTATCTCGACGCTCGGGCCGAGATCGAGCTGGCCTTCAAGGACATCCGATCGACAGGACGTTTCTCTCCCCCGACCGTCACCCTGGAACTGCTGTCCGCGCCTCTTCTGACGGTGACCACGCTGGTCAGCGGCGAGCCTCAGAGCGGCATTACGGCCGAATTGTTCAGAGAGGGCGATGAGGAATTCTACCACAAAGCCACCACCGGCGCCGACGGTTCGCACACCTTCAGCGACCTGGACACCGGCCGCTACACCGTCAAGCTGTTCGCGGAAGGCTATGTCCCCCAGGAGCTGGGCGTCGATCTGGACCAGGTCATTCACCACACCAAGACGGTCGAGATGCAGCGCTACGTGGCCATCCTGCTGAAAGGCGAGGCCTACTACAAGAGCGCCCTGACCGACATCATCGGCGCCGAGGTGCACACATCGGTGAACATGACCGAGGCCAGCGACCACATCTTCATCCTGCCCGACTGGGCCGAGGATGTCTACTTCAACATGCTTTACAAGATAGGCTGTCCGGAAGGCATTTTTACGGACCTGTTCGAGGAGAGCGACTACTCGATCGAGTACCAGGTCACCCGGATGTCCGACTCCGGGTCGGCCGAGATCTACGTCGGCGATGGATCCTTCAGTGAATCGGACGGCTACGAGGAGCGGACGGAGGAGGATGTCATTGAGAACAACAGCCGGCTGGGCTTCTCCTATCCGGCCGCCAACATCACCCGGCCAACCCTCTTCGAGATCGCCGTCGAGGCCCTGGACAAGGACTATGATATTGTGGTCTGGGTCTTCCCCAGCAACTGGGAAAACTACACCTCCGAGGCCAGACAGGTGGCCCTGTTGTACGGCCTGAAAAACAACCTGGGCATGCTCGACTACGGCGAGAACGCCAGAGATTATCTTATTTCGCGAGGCGACATGTCCAACCTGATCGCCTCGGGCATGGGGCCGATCATCAATTACGGAGTCGAGTCTCTGGGCATCTTCGGTGACGTGCCGGATGGCACCCTGGAGGGCCTGATCAGCGGCCAGGCCGAATCCTTCGCCGGAAAGCTGGCCGAAAAGATCCTGACACAGCTCGTCGGAGCGGCGGCCTATGAGGTGTTCAATGAGATCTATGCCATACTGGGGTCGATCAAAGGCGCCATCGACTGGGGCAACCAGATGCCCGATGTCATTCAGACGGGCACCGACGCCGTCTATGCCAATAGTTTGTTGGAGGGCATCGCCAACGAGGATGCGAACTTTCTGCAGATCCTGGAGATGTTCCAGACCTTGAAGGCCAAAATGGAGCCGTGTATCGCCGCCATCGACGATAACGACCCGGCCCTCTGCCGGACCTATCTGAACCAGATCGAGGCCATCTCTGTCGGACTCCATCCCGACAGCGATCAGCCGGCCGATTATAAGATCGACTACGATGCCTACGGCGTCACGGATGCCGGCGGGAGTGGATACTGCCTGGCCGTTCTTCTGACCCTGGAATATAACAGGATCACCGAGTGGTCCGGGGGCAACGGCATCGCTCCCTACTTCGGTGATGACCTCATCTCGATCCCGCTGGACGATAAGATGTCGGCCACCCAGGCGGCCATGACCACCTACGGTCCCATCTGGGAAACGTTGTTCCGCATCGCCGCCGTGTTCATCGACGCGGCACTGCTGGGCCAATAAAAATCCTTGACAATTTCCATTTTTTCCTGCTCATTAAGAGTGTTTCGTTGCTATTCTCTTCGCTTCCGTGGCGAGGGACGCTGGCGGATCGCCGGGATCATATTTCACATCGAGCGGCCGGGGATTCCAATTCCGGAAAAATACTCGGGAAAGTGAGAACTTCGATACCGACCTGTCTGCCTTTCCCCCCAATCCCTCTTTCCTTTCTCCACAAAGGAGGCTGTCATGCCAGCAAAAAAAGTGGCTCAGTTCCTGGACAGCCAGAAGGTCAAGTACTTCCTGATCAAGCACTCCCCGGCCTTCACCGCCCAGGAGATCGCCGCCTCAGCCCACATCCCCGGCAAAGAGTTGGCCAAGACCGTCATGATCAAGCTCGACGGCACCATGGCCATGGCCGTCCTGCCGGCCTCCTACCGGGTCGACTTCAAGAGTCTCAAGAAACTGTCCGGCGCCAAGAAGGCCGAACTGGCTCCGGAGAATGATTTCCAGAAGCTCTTTCCGCAATGCGAGATCGGCGCCATGCCGCCCTTCGGAAACCTCTATGACATGAAGGTCTATGTGGCCAATCCATTGCCGGACGATGACGAGATCGCCTTCAACGCCGGTTCCCACGCCGAGCTGATGAAATTGCATTACGCCGATTTCGAGAAACTGGTCAAGCCCACCGTGGGGGATTTCGCGGAGTCGGAGTGAGCACCGGCAGGATGGTAAAATGCCCGGTAAGTTTCCGTATAATACTCTCTTTTGGCTTATCGCCAGCGGCGCTCTGGTCTTATCCGCCTGCTCCGGAACCAGCTTGAAAACAAATTTCGGCGAGAACTACCGAAATGAGAGCGATCAAGAATTCATGGTGTCGATCAAACAACAGGTTGACGACCAGGTAACCTGCTCTGTTGCCATGGACGACATCGACAAGGCACGCGGGAAGATCGTCCGGTGGGACGGCGATGTCATCAAGATATGGGACGACCGGCTGTTCATCGCCACCGGAGGCGGCGGCGGTAACTGGAACCACTTCGTCCTGCTCATAGACCGGCCTTTGCCGGAGCTGTCGACCGTTGAGAACTCCATGCAGACCCTCTCGCCCAAAGAGACCATCTGGGCTCTGGGCCGGATCATCGATCTTGAGACCATCGTTCTGGAAACCGGTTCCATTCTGACCATCCCGCACCTGGAGTGTTACGTCATCTCCAGGGGGAACGACCGCCAGTTCGCCAAACCGGTATGGCTAAAAGAGCGTTAAAGCCAACCGAAGGAGCCTCTATGCACTATAAGACAATACCCATGGGCCGTCATAAGAAGATCGCCCTGGTGGCCCACGACAACAAGAAGCGGGAGCTGATCGAATGGGTTCAGTATAACCGCTCTCTGTTGAGGGGCCACAAGATATACGCCACCGGAACGACCGGCAAGCTGCTGGAGGCGGAGCTGGAGATAGAGATCACCAAGTTCCAGAGCGGTCCCCTTGGCGGGGACCTGCAGGTTGGGGCCAAGATCGCTGAGGGGGAGATCGATTTTCTGGTCTTCTTCTGGGACCCGCTGGAGCCTCATCCTCATGATCCGGACGTCAAAGCCCTGCTGCGCATGGTGGTGGTGTGGAACATCCCCATCGCCTGCAACCGCTCCTCGGCCGATTTCATGATCTCCTCTCCCCTGATGGATGAGGACTACGACCGCATCATCCCCGATTACGATCAGTACCGCAAACGGAGAGTACGATCGCTGGAAAAGGAAGAGCTTTCGGATTGATCATCCTTCGTGCCGCCCGCGGCATACACTTCCCACAGGAATCGTATCCATGATCAACACACGGACGACCTCTCATGTTTCTGTTTTCACGATGGTCTTCATCTGGGCCGTTCTCGCTCCCCTGACCTACGCCCAGCCCTGGCAGCAGAACGACCTGATTTTCAATCCCAGCGGGATCCCATCGCTGCCCTTCTCCCAACCCCGCCTGGCCGACCTGGACGCCGACGGCGACTTCGACCTGATCCTGGGCAGCATCGATGACCCGCCGCTCTATTTTGAGAACATCGGAAGCGCCGGCAGCCCGTCATTCGGGGCCGGGCCGGACATCTTCAGCCCCGTTTCCTCCCTCGATGCCGAGATGGGCGTCTGCGCCGACCTGGACGCCGACGGCGACCTGGACCTGGTCACCGGCGGCTACACCGGTTTGCATCTGTACGAAAATGTGGGCGATTCCACGCTGCCCGAATTCGAGGAGATCGAGGAGTTCTTCGGCGAGCTGTCCGTCGGCTCCAATCCGGCGCCCACCCTGGCCGATCTGGATGCCGACGGCGATCCGGATCTGCTGGTGGGCCTCAGCGAGGATGGCTCGCTGGTCTACTACCCCAACAGCGGCACGCCCGACTCGGCCGCGTTTCTGGAAGCCCAATCCCAGACCTGGTACGATATCGGACTCTACGCCTACCCCTGGCTCGCCGACCTCGACAACGATGCCGATGTCGATCTGCTGGCGGGTCGCGACGGAACCGGGTTCTACTACTATCGCAACGATGGGGACTCCAGCAGCTGGCTGTGGCAGCCGGACAATACCGTTTTCGCCGGCCTGGCCTCAGCGACCTACTGGAACTCGCCCTGTCTGATCGATCTGTCCGGAGACGGCAAAAAGGACCTGATTTACGGCACCGCCGCCGGGCCGCTGAACTATTATGTCAACACCGGTACTCCTTCCTCCCCCATCTGGACGGTCAACACCGCTCTGTTCGGCGGCGTGCTGGATGTGGGCGCGGCCAGCTCGCCGTTCCTGTTCGATTTCGACGGCGACGGCGATCTGGACCTGGTCAGCGGCAGTCAGCTGGGCGATATCAAGTATTATGAAAATATCGGACTGGCATCGGCCCCGGCCTGGGAGCCTCATCATGACCGATTTGCCGCCATCGATCATTCCATCTATTCGGCCGTCACCCTGGGCGATACGGATGGGGATTCGCTTCCCGACGCCGTGGTCGGAGACACCGGGGGCCAGCTTTTTTTCCACAGAAATACGGGCACCAGTTTCAGCTACGACGGCTCGGTCTTCGCCGGCATCGATCTGGGCTATTCCTCGGTTCCGAGACTGGTCGACATGGACAGCGACGGCGACCTGGACATCGTGGCCGGCAACGAGGACGGCAACCTGTTCTATTTTCAGAATACCGGCTCCAGCGACTCGGCCGCCTGGGTCGAGGTGCCGGGAACCTTCGGCGGGATCGACGTCGGCAGCTATTGTGTGCCCACCGTCGGTGACCTCGACGATGATGGAGATATGGACATCATCACCGGCGATATTTCTCACGAGATACAATTCTTCGAGAACGTCGGCGGTACCTGGGTGGAGGATGACTCTGTGGTGGCCGGCATGACCGCCGGTCAGAATGCCGCGCCGGCCTTCGGCGATATGGACGATGATGGTGACCTCGATCTGATCATCGGCAATTATGATGGTACCTTCAACTATTATCGGAACTTGTCCGTCCAGGATTCGGTGCCGCCCGAGGCGGTCACGGACCTGACGGTCTCACTGGCCGGGGACGCACTCCTGCTGCAGTGGTCGGCGGTGACCGCAGATACGGCGGGAGGACCGGAAACGGTCCAGCGCTATCTCGTCTATCGGGGCGAGGCGGCGGATTTCGTGCCGACCATCGCGGAATCCCTCGGGTCCACCCCCGGCATCACCTTCGCCGACAGCGTTTCCTTCGGCCTGGAGGTCAACTATTTTTATCTGCTCAAGGCAGTGGACACCGCCGGCAACAGATCGGCGGAATCGTCCCGGGCGGGAGAGTTCGACCGTGAGCTGCTGCCGCTGAATCGTTCATCCGGGAAGGCACCGCGATAGTACCCGGCACACTCGCTCGGCGGCGATGAGCATCTCTGGACCAGGAGAGATATGGTGAACAGCAGAGTCCACCGATTCGGCCGGCCCTTTGTGGGCCTTCTGTGTGTGTTTTTCATCCCCGCTTCGTGGAGCAGCGCCCAGCCCTGGCAGCAGAATGACCTGATCTTCAACCCCAGCGGCATTCCCTCGGTATCCTTCTCTCAGCCCCGCCTGGCCGACCTGGACGCCGACGGCGACCTGGACCTGATCCTGGGCAGCATCGATCTGGCACCGCTCTATTTCGAGAACACCGGCACGCCCACGGCGCCCGCCTTTCAGGCCGGTCCGGATCTTTTCGCCCCCGTCTCCGCACTGGACGCCGAGATGGGCGTCTGTGCCGATCTGGACGCCGACGGCGACCTGGATCTGATCACCGGCGGCTACACCGGACTGCATTTTTTCGAGAACACGGGCGATTCCTCGCTGGCCCAGTTCGCAGAGATCGAGAACTTCTTCCAGGGTCTGAACGTTTCTTCCAACCCGGTGCCCACCTTTGCCGATATGGACGCCGACGGCGACGCGGACCTGCTGGTCGGCCTGAGCGAAAGCGGCCAGTTGAACTTCTACCCCAACCTGGGCCGGCCCGACTCGGCCGTCTTTCTCCAGTCTCAAGCCCAGTTCTGGTACGACGTCGGTCTCTATGCCTATCCCTGGCTCGCCGATCTGGACAACGACGCCGACTTCGATCTGCTGACCGGCCGTGACGCCACCCGGTTCTACTATTACCGCAATATCGGCAACTCTACCGGCTGGCTGTGGCAATCGGACAATGTCACTTTCGCCGGCCAGGCCTCAGCAACCTACTGGAACTCCCCCTGTATAGTAGATCTCTCCGGGGACGGTTTGAAGGATCTGATCTACGGCACCGCCGACGGACCGTTGAATTATTATGTCAACACCGGCAGCCCGTCCTCTCCGGTCTGGACGGAGCAGTTCAGCCTGTTCGGCGGCGTTCTGGACGCCGGCGGGGCCAGCTCCCCGTTTCTGTTCGATTTCGACGGCGACGGCGATCTGGACCTGGTCAGCGGCAGCCAGCTGGGCGACATCAAGTATTATGAAAATGTCGGCACGGTATCGGCGCCGGCCTGGGAACCTCACCACGGCCGGTTTGCCGCCATCGACCATTCCATCTACTCGGCCATCACCCTGGGCGACACGGATGGGGATTCACTCGCCGACGCGGTGGTCGGCGACCTCAGCGGCCAGCTCTTTTTCCACGGCCAAACCCCCACAGGTTTTCTTTACGACGCCTCGGTCTTCGCCGGCATCGACCTGGGGAATACCTCTGTGCCCCGGCTGGTGGACACCGATGCCGACGGGGATCTGGACCTGGTGGCCGGCAACGAGGACGGCCATCTGTTCTATTTTGATAATTCGGGCACCGCCGACTCGGCCGCCTGGATCGAGATCCCCGGATTCTTCGGGGACATCGATGTGGGCAGCCACTGTTCTCCCAGCCCGGGGGATTTCGACGGCGACGGGGACATCGACCTGTTCACCGGCGATCTTTTCCATGAGGTTCAATATTTCGAGAATATCGGCGGCGCCTGGGTGGAAGACGCCTCTGCTGTCGCCGGCATCTCGGCCGGACAGAACGCCGCGCCCGCCCTGGGCGATATCGACGGAGACGGCGATCTCGATCTGGCCGTCGGCAATTACGATGGCACCTTCAACTACTTCGAGAATATCCACCCCACCTTCGTCCGGCCGGCCGATAGAGACGACCGGCCGATCACATTCGAGATCGTCTCAGCTCACCCCAATCCCTTCAACGGCGCCACCACCCTCAGTGGAACGGCTCCGGGGGACGGGCGTCTGGAGCTGCGCATCTATAACATCCTGGGACAGCAGGTCTGCCGCCGGTCGATCGACCGTATCCCGGCCGGGCCCTTTTCCATCCGGGTGGAACTGCCCGATCATCTGGCCACCGGTGTGTATCCGTATGCGGTGACCTATACCGATCTGTACGGTGTTTCCCGCCATACGGGAAAGCTGGTCTATTTGAAATAAGCATCGCGGTCATCGTTTGTGGCCCCGCCCGTGCGCCGCACGCCCTCAAAACACTCAAATGCATCAAGAGGTTGTCTCAGAAAGAGAGTGAGCCATCAGATGAAAAAGAAACCGGCCCTGTTTCTGATCCTGATCCTCTCCGCTCTGATCGGCGGGGGAAGCGCGCTGCAGGCAACGGTCATTGCCCAGGAAAATGAAGAGGTCCTCTGGCACGACGCCCGGTCGCTGACCATCGAGGGAAAAGGCTGGACCGATACCGCATCGGACTATGATCGCTTGCCGGCCAGGGCCAGGGATATCGTCAGAGAGGCGGTCTGGAACCTCAGCCGCCACAGCGCCGGGCTGCGCATCCGGTTCACCTCGGATGCCACATTCATCACCGTGCGCTGGACCCTGATCAAGGAGGACCTGGCCCTGCCGCACATGCCGGCCACGGGCGTCAGCGGCATCGACCTGTATGCCCGGGCTGAAGATGGCAGATGGATCTTCGTGGCCAACGGGCGCCCCACGGGATTGTCCAGTGAGGCCGAGTTCAAGCTGCCGGAAAGTAACGAGTACGCCCTCTATCTGCCGTTGTACAACGGCGTCAGCCGGGTGGAGCTGGGCGCTTACAAGACCAGAACCTTTCAGCGATCAGAACCCTCGGCCGATGAGCGGAAAAAGTTGGTCGTCTTCTACGGCACATCGATCACCCAGGGCGCCTGCGCCTCGCGCCCGGGAATGGCCTCCACGGCCATCGCCGGCCGCCGGCTGGATGTGCCCGTCATCAACCTGGGCTTCTCCGGGAACGGCCGCATGGAGCCGGAGATGGCTCGATTGCTGGGCGAGCTCGACCCGTCCGTGTACGTGCTCGACTGCCTGTGGAACATGACCCCCGAGATGGTCTCCGAACGGGTCGAGCCGTTCGTCAAGATCCTGCGCGAGACCCGTCCCGGCACACCCATCGTCCTGGTGGAAGATGCTCACTTCATGAACCACCCCACTCAGGACGGCACCATCCTGCGGGACATCTTCGAGCGGTTAAAAGCTCAGGGCGACGAGCACCTTCATCTGTTGCCCAATACCGGCATGCTGGGCTCCGACACCGAGGGAACTGTGGATGGCTGTCATCCCAACGACCTGGGCATGATGCGCCAGGCGCTGGTCTTCGAGGAATTTTTAAGGCCGCTGCTGTCAGCACGAACCAAATGATGAGCGCCGGGCGGACGAACAAAGGAGACTCTCGCATGAGACGATCGCGGCGACACGAGAACGAGAATAGAGCAGATCTGGCCGGAGAATATCGCTGGGGAGACATAGGTCAGATGATCTTCGCTGTTCTATTCATCCTGGTCTGGATCATCGACACATTCATCCTGAAATACACCACCTTCCTGAACGATATCGTGCCCGTGGCCGTCAGGGTTCCGCTGGCCGTGGTCTTTTTCATCCTGTCTGCGTATTTGTCCTTTCGCGGTCTGTCGATCGTCTTCGGCGAGGTCCGAGAGCAACCCGCCGTCATCCACAAAGGCGTCTTCGGCCGGGTCCGGCACCCCATTTACCTGGGCGAGATCCTGCTGTATCTCGGCTTTCTGGCCCTGAACATCTCTCTGGCGGCGGCCGTTGTCTGGCTGCTGGCCATCGGTTTTCTGCATTACCTGTCCTGCTATGAGGAGCGCCTCCTGCTGGCTCGCTTCGGCGATGAGTACCGCCAGTATATGCAGGAGGTTCCCATGTGGATACCGGGGATGCAGGGAACGCGGTGACCATCGCTCCGCGAATGACGAGAATCCCCTGAGATACTGCCCCGGCCGTTTCC
>CAZOYL010000060.1:0-14554 GCA_964584035.1 uncultured Gemmatimonadota bacterium
CCGGCCCTGGATGTCCCCTTCGCCCTCACGCAGCCGGACGGGACAACCCTGACCGCGCGCCAGGGGGGCGATGAGTGGCGCAACTGGGTCAGCCACGAGGGCTGTCTCATCGTCCGGGATGACGGCGGTTGGTGGCGGTACGGCCGGATTGTCGATGGGATCCTGGAGACTACCGCGGCCCGGGCGGCCATCGAGCGCCCGCCGGCCGGGACGGCCGCCACCGGGGATGCCGGCCGGCTGTCCAGAACCTTGCCCGGCATGCCCAAGGAGTCTCTGTGGGCCCCGGCCGCGGCCCATAAGGCCCCGGAGTATGCCATCATCATTCTGGTGCAGTTCGCTGACCGGACCCTGACCTACACCTCTGAGATCGATTGGGGCAACTGGTATTTCAGCAGCGCAGGGAAGACGGCCCGGACCTTTTTCGACGAGGCATCGCATACGGTCTTCAAACCCATTCAGGCGGCCGAGACGTGGAACTATACCAACGATGGCGTCATCAAGGTGACCCTGGGCTATAACCATCCCGATCCGGGCGGGACCATTGGCGATGCCAACCGCCAGATCGTCTACGATGCCCTGACGGCCGCCAACGCCTATATCAATTACGCCAGCTTCGACACCAATCCGGCCGACGGCGTCATCTCGGCCGGCGAGCTGCATATCCTGACCATCGTGGCCGGCTACGAGCGGGGCTACTCGGCGGCCTATTCGCCCTCGGTGTGGGGCCACCGCTGGGCGCTGGGCTTCGGCACCGTCGGGGCGCCCAATTTGGACGGGGTGACCCTGTGCCACTATTCCTGGGGCGGCGGCTACATGCAGGACGGCGAGATTCACGGCGACCACATGGCCACCGTCGGGGTGTCCTGCCACGAGATGGGCCACGACATCGGGATGATCGACCTGTACGACAGCGACGCCACCTCATCCGGCATCGGCGGCCACGGCCTGATGGGCTACGGCGGCTGGGGACGGGCCTCGGGGGACAGCCATGTCGGCCAGACCCCCACGCACCCCTGCGCCTGGTCCAAGATCCAGGCCGGCCTGATCTCGCCGGATACCGTCACCGGCAATGGTTTCCAGACCCTCTATGCCTCCGATTCCCTGGACTACAACGTCCTCAAGCTGCTGACCGCGGACGCCAATCAGTATTTCCTTGTGGAGAACCGCCAGCTGTCCGGCTTCGACGCCGGGTTATGGGCCTGGTTCGACACCACCTCCGGCGGAACGGAGGCCGGCGGGCTGGCTGTCTGGCACATCGACGAGTCGATCGCCAACAACGATACCGAGACGCATAAGAAGGTCGATCTGGAAGAGGCCAACGACACCGGCTACAGCGAGCTGGACAACCTGGTCAACCTGGGCAACCGCCGGCATTATTTCTACGATGGATATGTGCAGCACTTCGGCGACGGCACCTTGCCGAACTCGCGGCTGTACAACAACAGCTCCACCGGTCTGGATGTCTGCGCCGTCTCCTCGGCCGGGGAGACGATGAGCGCCTACGTCACGGTCCAGCCGGTGGGTCTGCTGGACTGGAGCACCTATCTGGGTGATCTGGAGGAGGACCGGGCCATGGATATCGCCCTGGACAATGCCGGATACGTCTACGTTACCGGCTACACCTCCTCGGACTATTTTCCAACCACGACGGGGGCCTACCAGTGGGGGTACAATAACGGCACCAGCGTGTTCGTCACCAAGCTGGCCCCGAATGGAAGCAGCCTGGTCTATTCCACCTATCTCAACGGGGGAGGCGCCGATAAGGCATACAGCATCGCCGTGGATGACTCCGGGTATGCCTATGTCACCGGCTTCACCGGCTCGACCTACTTTCCCACCACCACCGGGGCATACGATGTGAGCTTCAACGGCGGCACCAGCGATGTGTTCGTCACCAAGCTGAACAAGGCCGGCAGCGGACTGGTCTACTCGACCTTCCTGGGCGGCGGGGCCACCGGTCCGGACGAGGGCTACGGCATCGCCATCGACGGCTCAGGCAACGCCTATGTCACCGGCTATACCTACAACAGCGACTTCCCGCACACCGCCGGGGCTTTCGATATGACCTACAACACTGGCTGGGACGCCTTCTGCACCAAGCTCAACAGCGCCGGCAGCGGCCTGTTGTATTCCACTTTTTTAGGGGGAACCAGCCACGAGGTCGGCCGCGCCATCGCCGTGGACGGCTCCGGCTATGCCTACGTCACCGGCTGGACGCAGTCGAGCAACTATCCCACCACGACCGGCGCCTACGACCAGATCTTCACCGGATTGGAGGATGCTTTCGTCACCAAGGTGGGCGCCACCGGCACCTCGTTGTCCTACTCCACTTTTCTGGGCGCCAGTGGAATGGAACGGGGTCTGGGAATTGACGTGGATGGATCGAACAAGGCCTATGTGACCGGATACACTTCGTCCTGGGACTTCCCTACCACGACCGGGGCGCACGATCGGGTCATGAACGGCACTCAGGATGCCTTCGTCACCAAGTTCAATAGCGCCGGAAACGGCCTGGATTACTCCACCTACCTGGGCGGCGGCGTCAAGGAATATGGCCGCGGCATCGCCGTGGATGGCAGCGGCTGCGCCCATGTGGCCGGATCGACCGAATCGAGCGACTTCCCGGCTACCGGCAACGCCTTCGATGACAGCTTCAACGGGATCCTGGACATCTTCCAGACCACGCTCAATGCCGGCGGCACCGACCTGGATTTCTCCACCTACCTGGGCGGCAGCGGCACCGACGGCAACCTGGACTGGCCTCCTGAGCTGGCCCTCGACGGCGAGGGCAACGCCTATATCGCCGCCTGCACCGACTCGGCCGATTTTCCGGTCACCTCCGGGGCCTATGACCTCAGCTTCAACGGCGGATATCGCGACGCCGTGGTCTGCAAGATCGCCATGGGCATGGTGGACGAGGTGCCCCCATTCGCCGTGGACGACCTGACGGCCGCCCTGACGACCGGATCAAAGACGGCCGGACATATCTTTCTGGAGTGGTCCCTGCCCTATGATAACGTGGGTGTGGCGGGCTACATCATCTACCGGGACACGACGGCGGGAACCTCGGGCGACTCCCTCGCCGCCACCACGGGCACGAACTACCTGGACAGCGGCGCGGCGGGCGACACTCTGGCCCACTATTTCTATGGCGTAAAAGCTTACGATGCCGCCGGTCACCGGTCGGAGCCGTCCAATCAGGCCGGGGAGTTCGACCGGCTGATATCGAACGGGATGAAGAAGGGGAAAATGCAGTAGGCAGCAAGCAGCAGGCCGCGGGCGCTCAACAGTCAGCGGTCGGCAGGAAGCCGTCAGCAGGACCCGGCCGGCCCCGGGTTTAAAAAAAGGGCTCAACCAACAGTGGTTGAGCCCTCACTTTTGCTATCTTCCACCCCGCTAAAACTCCAGCGTCAGCGACACCCGGGGCGTGTCGGCCAGGTCGTGGAACAGGTAGGCGAAATCGAAGGCCAGGTTCCAGGACGCGCCCAGGTCATGCTCCAGCCCCAGGCCCAGGGTATACAGCCGGTCGGGATCGGCGGTGATCTCCTGGCCGTACCCGGCCCGGAGGAACAACAGGTTCCACAGGCGGTTCTCGTATCCCGCGGCCAGCCGGTCGGAGCCGTCTTGATGCAGGGAGCGGTCTAAACTCAGCGACATGGTGACATCCTCGCTCCACCGGTGGGTCGTGCCCATCACCAGGGCCATGGGCACGCCCTCCCCGCCGCCGCGGGCGGTGCCGGCCTCGTTGCCGGCATCCCAGTTCACCGGGGCCAGGATGTCGCGCCACATCACGCCCAGGCTGGTCCGGTCGGTGAGATCGTAGAGCAGCCCCAGGTCGAACCCGAAGCCCAGGGCCCGGCCGGTCACCTGCCGGCTGCCGGCCCCATCGGGATCCCAGTCTCCGTCGGGGTTGTTTCCGTAGGTGGCCATCCGCGCCTTGGCCGACAGGCCCAGACTCAGCTCCGGCCTCAGCCGGTGGGCCGCCGAGAGCAGGACCGTCATCTCGTGCAGAGCGTCGTCACCGGACGAGATGACTCCGGCGCCGAAGCTGCTGCGGGGAGACACCGGCTGAGCGAAGCCCACGAAGCCGTAAGGGACCAGCCCCATCTGCCGGGCGTACATGCCGGTCAGCTGCGATTCGGACAGGCGGACCAGCCCGGCCGGGTTCCACAGCACCGCATTGGCGTCGTCGGCCAGAGCCACGAAGGCCCCTCCCATGCCCATGGGCCGGGCGCCATAGCCGATATCCAGGAAGGCGGCCGGGATGTCGCTGATCGATTCGGCCCGCAGGTCCGCAGGGAAGAGCGACAGCAGAACACAGATGATGACCACAGCGGCGGGCAGAGATCTCCCTGTGCGTTCGTCGACGGCCCGTAAGGCCGCCCGGGCGAACCGCAGCGGGGTGCCGATGGCGGCGGTCAGGAGCCGTGCTTTGTCTTTCCGGAAGTTCATCGACGCTCCTATTTGATCAGGACCGCGGTGGCCAGCTTGTCCACCGTTCCGGCCGAGTCGTCGGCCCGGAAGTGGATCAGGTAGCGGCCGTTGCGGGCCAGCTCGCCGGACTCGGTACGGCCGTCCCAGAGGGTGATGTCCCGCCCGCGGCTGTCCGGGAAGCTCTCTCCGGGCAGGTAGCTGCCCTTGGGCAGGGGTTCGTTCTCACAGATGGTGCGCACCAGCTGGCCGGCCATGTTGTACACCCGGATGGTCACGAAGGGTTTGCGGGCCCGGTCGGACGAAAGGGTGAAGGCCAGCTGCAGGCCGTAGGGATCGTGCGGCGTGAAGGGATTGGGCACCAGCCGAATATCGCTCCAGCCCAGCGGCTGAGAGACGCTCAGGACGGCGAACTGGGAAAAGTGATCGACCGGCGCACAGATCTCACCGGACCGGCAGACGCCTTCGATCTCGACCCATTTCAAAGCCTGGCCGTCCCACCGCCCGGCCACTGATTTCAGGCCGCGGGCCTGTTCACAGACCGGCAGGATCAGATCGACCGGCCGCTCGAAGCCCAGCGGGCTGCTGGAGCCGACCTCATAGATATGTCCGTGGATCTGGTGCCGGGGGGTGTAGCGTTTCACGTCCGGAACGGCCGGCGTGCGCAGGGAGATCTGCGTGGCGGTGCCGGGAGTCAGGGCCGAGTCCGGGATGATCAGGCGAAACCCCCGGTGGTCTCCGATGGCCGTCCCCGGGGCGCCTCCGGCAAGGGGGTAATAGACGCTGGCCCCGCGGTCGGATTCGGCCGCGCCGTCATCGGCATTGAACTCGACCATCTCTCCGGTGACGCTGTCGGTTAGAAAGACGCGCACCTGGCCGATGAAATCGGCATGAGGCGTGAAGGTCAATCGATCGCCGTTGAGGGAGCGGGCGGTTAATCCCGCTCCCTCCGGCTGTATATCCCACCGGGGCCAGATGGACATCGTCCGCCCGGATGTATCCTGGGCGACAGAGCGGAACGTGACCTGGTTTCCGCTGGCGATCTCAGGCAGGGCAGGCCCGGCGATCTCCAGCTGTCCGAGCGCCGAACTCTGGCAGGTCACCTGAGCCTGGGTCCTCATGGTGACTCCGTCCAGCGTCACCGTCGCCTCGAGTGTGGTCACGCCCTCGGTGCGGCTGACATAGGTGGCCAGGGTGGGATCTTGGCCGTCGATGCAGATGTCTCCGGGGCCCTTGATCAGCGTCCAGGAGACCGTCTCAGCGGTGAGCAGGTGATTCAGGTTTTGTTCCTGGACGTCATAGGTCTGCAGCTGAAACACGTAGGGCAGGTCCGGGGGCAGCCGCTTCTCCGCTGGGGAGAGGCAGGTCTTGTGAAGCGTTCCCTTGGCCGCCACATCCAGCTCCCAGGGAGATGACCGCCGGGAATAGGTCCGGCCGAGATGACGGACCTCGATGAAGTACTTCAGCCGGCCGCTGGCCTCTCCGCCCGGTATGGCGGCCCGATAGCACAGGGCGGCCGATCCGGTCCGGCCCGAGATGCTCTCGGCTGCCGGCCGGCCCCTTCGGGTCAGGGATTTTTCACCGCCCGGCATCATCGGCTGGGACGAATAGTCGGCCTGGTCGGGATGGCGGTAGAACAGAAACACCCGGGTCGATTCCTCCGGGTCGTCCACCCAGGCGCACAGGGGGATCTCCTCATTCACCGAGAAAGCACTGTCCTCCGGAAAGGGGACATGCCGCACGGCCAGGGGGACGGTTTCGGTTCTGATCTCGTCCATGTCCAGAAGGATCTCGTAGGGTGACACCGGAAGATACTCTTCGCCGCCGGTCAGTCCGGCCTGATACCATCCCGGTGACAGATGTTCATCGCTCCGGCAGGTGCCTCCGGCGTCGGTGATCATGACCGTGTCCACTGCGGCGGAGGATAGGTGTATGGCCGCGCCGGCCAGCGGCGCTCCCCCCTGCCCGAGGACCGTCCAGGCGATCCGGCCCCGGGGAAAGTTCAGGTTATGCACCTGGCCCCCGGGCAGCAGCGGGACGGGCCCCGAACACAAGAGATCGAATCCCGTTCGCCCGGCCTCCAAGAGGTAATCATGGCCGGCCGGAAGGGCGGCGAAGAGATACCGGCCATCGGTCTGGGACCAGACCGTGTCGCGGATCTCGCCGCTCAGCGAGCGGGCCGCCACCCGGACGCCGGAGAGGGGTTGATCGCCCCAGGTGACCGTGCCGCCCAGGTCGGCGGTAGTTACCACGGGGATAAGAACCACATCCTGGGGCGAGAAGCCGCCGGCCGCCAGAACGATCTCCCGGGGACCCCAGGTCTGGTAGCCGGGCTTCTCCACTCGGAGCATGTGCCGGCCCGGCTGGGCCGAAAAGAGGTATTCTCCGGCGACGGTGGTGGTGTCGCGAAGCTGTCCTCCGGCCGAGTCGGTCAGGACGGCCTCGGCTCCGCCGACGGCCGCTCCGCTCTGTCCGTCGGCCACCGTTCCGAAAACCGAGTTGGTCCGGGGGATGAGCTCGAAATCGACCACGACGGTCTGTCCCCTGACCACCGAGACGGTCTCGGCCGGGGCCTGATGGTGGCTGCCGGCCCGGGTCTGGACGATGCAGCGAGACGATGGCGCCAGATCCAGGACGAAATTTCCGCACGGGCCGGCCGTGGTGCTGTCGGTCCGGCCATCAGCCGAGGCGATCACCACGGCGCCGGCCACCGGCCGGTCGCGGGTGTCACGGACCGAGCCCAGCAGGGCGGCCGGGCCCTCCTGCAGAGCTATGTTCAGGCTGTGTTCCGTTCCCGGCAGGATGGTCAGGCATCCGGGGCTCTCGGCCGTCTCAAACCCGCGAATGGAGACCGAGATGTCGTAATCTCCCGACAGCAGCCCGGGGATGCCGAAAGATCCTCCGGACCGGCTGGTGGCCAGGAACGGTTCCCCGGTCTGGCGCTCGACGGCGGCCACCAGAGCGCCGGGCCGGCCCTGGCCATGATAGCGGACCGTTCCGGCAATGGCTCCGCGATCGGCCAGGAGGAAGTCGATCCCCTCGGACTGGCCCGGCGCCATCACCAGGGACCGGGATTCTCCGGACAGGCCGCCGTGAACAGCCGTCACTGCGCAGGGTCCGGACGGCAGGTCGAAGAGGCAGTAATTCCCCAGGCCGTCGCAGGTGTCGCTCCGGGTGATCCCGCCCAGGGACACGGCCCGGACCAGCGTGCCGGTTCCGGGCGTATCATCTGCAGCATGACGGACCGTGCCGGAGATGGTGTTGGCCACCGCAGAGGGATACAGGTCCAGCCGCCGGGACTCGCCCATCTGGAGAACGATCCCGGAAAGAGCACAGGTTTCATAGCCCCGTTTCCGGGCTACGAGGTCATGGTTTCGGGAGACATCCAGATCCTCGAAGACATAGTTGCCGCTGAAATCGGTGGTGTCCGGCAGCGGGTCGCCCCCCGACGATGACAGGGTCACCAGGACCCCGGAGAGCGGATCGCCGGCATGGGCCACCTGTCCGTAGATGGCCCCCTGAACCGGCTGCAGGGACAGATCGGCCGTCACGGTTTCTCCCTTGACCGCCTCGATGGTCCGGGCCGGAGCTCGCCAGCCGGTGGCACTGGACTCCAATTGGTAGCTGCCGGCCTCCAGCCAGGGGAAGCGGAATTGTCCCTGGGCATCGCTGAACACGATCATCGCTCCGGGGGACAGGCGCACGGCCACATCGGCCACGGGCCGGCCCAGGTGGTCGGCGATCTGCCCGCCGATGGCGGCGGTCCGGACGGTGACCTGAAGCTGGGGGGCGGTGACCGGATCGCGATCCACCTCGACCGTCAGCTGGGCGTTGTCATGACCGTCATCGGGCAGCAGAGTGCCGACCTGATAGGTCTGCTGCGGGTAGAGCCGGCCGATGGTATACCAGCCCTGGTCGTCGGTGGTGTCGCCGCGGGCCAGCTGGGCACAGACGGCCGTCACCGGAGCTCCGGGCACCGGGTCCAGGTCCTGGTCCACCACCCGTCCACGGATCGAGGCCGTATCGGCGGCGAAGGCGAAATTGACCGCCGAGCGCCGCTCCCGGGCCCCCAGGCCGATGACCGTTCTGAGGTCGGGCCAGCTCGACCAGCCCAGCTTCTGGGCCGACACCTGGTAATCGCCGGCCGGCAGGTAGTCGACCTGATAGGAGCCGTTCAACTGGGACAGGACCGTCCGGCGGACGCCGTTGGCCGTGCCGGACACCGTCACCGAGGCTCCTTCCACCTCTGCGCTGCCGGCGATGGTCCCCCGGGCCACCCGGACCGTCAGCTCGATACCGGTCACATTCTGGGTGTCCAGGTTCAAGGTCATGGCGGCGTTCTCGTAACCCTCCTCGTAGAAGACGGTGGTGAGTCCATAGGCGGTACCGGGCGAGAGGCCGTCCACGAGGAAGTTCCCGGAGCCGTCGGTCACCGCCTGGTGATTCTGTTCCTGGTTCGAGACCCGGACGGTGACGCCGGCCAGGGCTCCGCTGTCTTCATCGACCACCCGGCCGGAGACCGACAGGTCGCGGCGGCTGAGCTCGAAAGCGATGGACAGGGAGTCTCCGTCGCCGATCACCACCAGGGTCTCGGCCGGCACGGTCAGGTAGCCGCCGGCGGCCGCCTCGACGCTGTAACTGTCGGAGGCCAGGTGGCTGAGGCGAAAGCGGCCGTCCGGAGCGGTGCTGTCGGCGGCGAAGTTGCCCTTCTGGCCGCGGGCGGTCACCACGGCGGAGCCGATGCCGGTTCCTGCAGACGAGACCCGGCCGGTCACCAGGCCGAGGTTTTGGGACAGCTCGATCTGGACCGAGACCGTCTCTTCGGAAGCCAGCACGACGGTGTCCGGATACGAGCCGGTATACCCGCTCTTGAAGGCCGTCACGGTCAGGACGCCCCGGGGCAGCCGGGAGAGCTCAAAATCGCCTCCGGCGTCGCTGCTGGTCCGACCCACCGGCTGGCCCGAAGAGGCGGCCGTCACGATGGCCCCCGGGACGGCCGAGCCGCCGCAGGTCACCGACCCCAGCAGGCCGGCGGTGTGGGGAATCAGGTGAAAGTCGACCCGGGCGAACTGTCCGCCCACCAGGATGCGCTGGGTCAGCTCCTGGGGCTGGTAGCCGGTCGGGCCGGCGGCGATAAGATAGACGCCCGGCGACAGTCCCGGGATGGAGTACTGTCCCAGGGCGTCGGTCCGGGCCGAGCCGCCCAGGGATGAGTCGGCGGCCGTGGCCGTGATCAGCACGTTGGCCAGCGGTTCTCCGGAGGAGGTCGCCCAGACCCCGCCCAAGATATTGACTGGATTGGGCTGCAGGGTGAAATCCTGATTGGCCGCCGCCGACCCCAGGGGGGCGGTGACCATGGAGGTCTGGCCGCCATAGCCGGGAAGGGTGACCCGCAGCAGATAGCGTCCGGCTCGGACCGGCAGCCGGAAAAGGCCGTCCCTTCCGCTGCGGGTTCGGAAGACGGAGGTCACATCGCCGGCCGTCACCAGAGCGTCATACAGAGGCCGGCCGCCGCCGTCGGTGACCCGGCCCTCGATACAGCTCTCGCAGGGCGTCAGATTCAGGGCCACCTGACTGACATCGCCGGGCAGGAGGGCCGCCGCTGTGTCGACGGCGGACAGGTATCCGATGACGCTGGCGGTCAGGGCGTAGTTTCCTCCGGCGGCCACCTGCAGGACGAATTGTCCGTCGGGATCGGTGACGGTCAGGTACTCGGGGCCGCCCGGCCAGAGGGCTGACAGCAGGACTTCGACGCCGCTCAGGGGGTTGGATCGCGAGGTGACCGTTCCACCGATACGGGCCAGGTGTTTTTGAAGATAAAAAGGCTCCAGGGTGGTTCTCTGCCCGGCCATCACGGTGACCGGCCGGCCCTCGGACGGTCCGGCCAGACCCGGCTTATCCACCAGGACGAGGTAGTCGCCGGGGCTCAGGGAGCGGGCGAACGTGCCGGTCCGATCGGTCCGCACCTGGTCGGTGAGCGTCTCCCCGGCGGGTCCGTCCGGGAGGTGGATCTGTACCCGGGCGCCGTCCACCGGCCGCCCGTCGCACAGGACCCGGCCCTCCAGGGTGCCGGCATGGTCGAATAATACCAGGTCGACGCCGGAAAGGTGCTGGCCGGAGGACAGCGAAAGAGCGCCGCTAAGAGCGGAGATGAAGCCCTCTTTGGCGGCCCGCAGGCGGTGACGGCCGGTCGGCAGCCTCAGGCGGTAGCCGCCGTCGGGGCCGGTCGTGACGCTGACCGCGCCGTTGGTGATGAGCACGCCCTCCAGGCCGGAGTATCCGTCCGATGTGGCCCGGCCGCGCACGCTGGCCTCGGCCGGGGCCAGCAGCAGCTCCACCTGGTGATAGCTCTCTCCCCGGCCCAGAGTGAGAGTGAGGGGATCCAGGGGGACGTAACCGGCAGCGGCGGCCTGCAGCCGGTAGGTGCCCGGCAGCAGGCTGAGGGTGAACCCTCCCGAGGGGCCGGTCGATACCGATGTGGCCGCACCCATCAGGGGAATGGCAGTGACGGTCGCCCCCGGCAGGCCGTTCTGCCCGTCGGTGACCCGTCCGGAGACCAGAGACGCCCTGGGTATCAGCACCAGGTTCGTCGTCGCATCCGCATCCGTGATCGTCGCCGTCGCTGCATCAGGTTGAGCGTAGCCGGTCTTAGAGGCGTTCACGGTCCAGGTTCCGGGCTCGATCGAGAATTCATATTGGCCCAGGGCGTCGGTCTGGTCGGTCAATTGAATGGTTTCATTATAGAGGCTCACCTCGGCCTGCCAGATGGCCCCGCCGTCCGGGTTGGTCACCTGGCCGGAGAGATGATAGCGGCAGGGGGTCAGCGTCAGGGGCCCGCCGGCGGCCGGATCGTCCAGGTTGACCTGCTGGCCGGCCGATACCGTCACCGAGCGGTCATCCGGTGAGGTATATCCCTGCTTGAGGGCCGAGACGCTCCAGGTGCCCGACTCCAGCCGCAGCCGGAAGGCTCCGCTGAGGTCCGATTCGGCGGTGTAGGTCTGCCCGTCGACGGCCGGTATGGCCGTGATCCGGACCCAGGGAAGCGGGTCTGATCCGCCGTCCACCGTGGAGCCGTAGACGGCCGAAAGGTTCGGGGACAGGGTCAGGGTGACGGCGACGGTCTGGCCGTCGCCGGTCAGGTACACAGTATCGGCGGCGGGCCGGTGGCCGGCCAGGCTGCCGGACAGCCGGTAAGTTCCCAGGGGCAGCCGGGCGTCGGCATAGCCGTTCTCATCGGTCAGCAGGTCCCGGGGATCTCCCTGGCCGGGCAGCCGCTCGAGGGTCACCCCGGCCCGGGGCAGGGGCTGGTCGTCCTCCGGGTCCTCCGGGGTACCGCCATCATGGCAGGTTTTCACGATCAGGGTGCCTGACGCGGTGACGTAAGTGAAGCTGCCTTCCAGGCTCAGAGCGCCGTATCCGCCATCGTCGGCGGCCAGCACCTTCCAGATGTGATCGCCGGCCCGGAGATGCTGACCGGCCGGCAGGCGGTATTCGGTGCGGCCGGTGACCGTGCCGAAAACCGGCAGGGCCACCGAGCTGCCGTCATCATGATGGATCTCGTAGACGTATAGATGGTAGCCGCTGGCCCCGGGCACCCGGCTCCAGCGAAAGGTGATCGGGCTTTCGGTCAGCATGGCGCCCTGGGCCGGCTCGATCAGCTGCGGCGCCGGGAAGGGCGGCTCGACCCCGACCTCGAAGCCGGAGGGCCCGGCAGTGACCGCCGAGCTGAGGGCCGGATGGTTGCCGTAATTGTTCAGCACCAGCCAGTTATAGCGCAATCCCGACACCAGAGGAGGAATCTGGGAGAGGGGCAGGGTGCCGGAGGGATCCGGCGTGCCATAGGGCAGCGAGGTCCCGGCGGTGATGGCCTGCCAGATGATGTTGGCGCCGGTGACGCAGAGCTCTCCGGACTCGTCCTCCTGGATGCGGAACGGCTGATCGGACAGGAGGAGATGATAATAGGGCACTCCCGGGACGGAGCGCCAGCGGAACACCGGGTCGACCGTCTCGATGCCGGCCCCGCCCTGAGCGGTGCGGGGGCTGACCGTCAATGGGGCGGAGGTGCTCTCCACCAGCAGCAGGAACTCATCCGAAGTGCCGGAACCGCCGGTCAGCAGGCAGTAGTGGATCCCCGGCGAGAGCTGCTCGCCGGGCTGAAAGGCCAGATGGCCAGGCCGGTCAACGAGAAGATTGGAGATGATAAATGGGTAATTGGAGGCGTCGCCCCCGCCGGAGCGAGTGGCATACCGCAGGTCGGCCCGCTGCGGCTCGGCCCAGCGAATGAGCACGGTGTCTGCGGGAGAAATGAGATCCAGGGGGCGGTCGGTGATGGTCAGCCCGGCGGCGGCAGGGCCTTCGGGGCCGGCCGGCAGCCCGGCGGCCGTGATCACGATGACGGCGGCCAGCAGTCTCAGGAAGAACGTGTTCGGCGTGCCGATCGAGCGGTGTCGGCGGGGCTCCCTCACAGCCAGTGCTCCCCTTAGCGGGTCAAGTGAAAGTTTAAAGGAAATGGTTCGAAAGTGACGGTTCGAAAGTAATGGTCAGAAAGGAACGGTCAGAAAACGACGGTTAAAAGGTCCAGGTGGTGGTCGCGCGCATGACGCCGGCCGGGATCGAGATCAGCAGAAGGTCGATGCGGTATCCGCTTCCCAGAGCGAAACCCGTGCCAAGGGAAAAGGTTGGGACCATCATAGCATCCTCGCCGGAGCCCTCGTCCTGGCCGTCCTGATCCTCCGGATCGCGCTGGTAAAAGACCTTTCCTAAAATAATGCCTCCGCTGAGGCGTGCCGGGCCGGCCTCCAGGCCCAGGGTCAGGACGTGGCCGGGCCGCAGGCCGGCGCTGTAGGCCACCGGCAGGTCGGCCTCGGCGATGTCGTAGCGGCAGGCGTACTCTCCGAAATAGCGGGCGTATTGCAACAGGGCGGTGGCGAAACGAAAGTGCCAGGCGGCACCCAGACAGAGAGCCCCGGGCAGGTTCACGACCACCTGGTCGGCTGTGGGGTTGTCGACCGTCTCGGTTCGGGTGGGCTCGTCCAGGTCCACCTGGTCGGCGTCCAGAGGGTCATCGTCGGACAGGTTCAGGCCGGGGACGGTGTACTGGACGATGTCCATCTGTCCCCGGAGAGTGATCTTCGAGGGCAGCGACAGGGTGGCGTCCAGGCTCAGGTCGGGCTTGAGCCGGCAGGAGGTGCCGATTTTCAGGCCCCAGCCGGTGCCGCGGTAGCTGCCGGCCATCTCCTGGTAAAGGTCGTTGGGCCAGGGATCGGCCGGGTCGTTGAAGGCCGTTTCCCGACCGGCCCGGAGGATGATGCCCTCCACCTGCACCCGGCCGTCGGCCGCGCTGGAACCGAAGTAGCGGTTGACCAGCAGGCCCAGGCTCCAGCCGGGCCGGATCCGGCGGCCCAGGCCGAATCCCAGAGCGCTGATATGCACCCGGCTGGTCAGGCTGAGATCGGCGCCCACGGTCAGGTCGACATCGTTTTCCGGATCATCCTCATCCTCGCCGTAGACCTTGGCCTGAAGCTCGGTTCCCACCGCCTCCAGCTCCAGGCTGAGGGCCTGGTGCAGGCCGATGCCGATCGCCCAGCCGCGGACCGGGACGGTCAAGATGCCGTTGGGGACCATCCCCCGCTGGCCCAGCCGGGCCGAGACATCGGGATAATCGGATGCCTTTAGGATCAGCTCGGGGCTGCCCTTCTCGCCGGCCAGGTCGTCGACCGCCTCCTGAGCCAGACCGTTGATGTCCACGAAGCTCTGGGCGTCCAGGCTGACCAGCGGCGGGGTCAGGTCCAGCATGGCCTGAGGGCGGTCCAGCAGACCCAGGCGGGCGGGATTCCAGTAGAGGTCCTCGGGGCCGTATTCCAGGCCGGTGCAGGTGCCGCCCAGCGAGGCCGTCCGCGATCCCATCCCGGCCAAAAGGCCGTTGGACAGGAACAGCCGGGAGCGGTACCGGCCGCCGTGAAAGGCGGTCAACTGGCCGTCCTCCCCGCGGCTGCACATCGGCCACAGGGCGACCAGCAGCAGCATGATGATCAGCCATTCGACGATTCGTCCGAAGGAAACGCGCAGCAGCATGACAGAGTTCACCCCTTCCCTCCTGTTTGCTCTTTGAAGGGGGGCAAAA
>CAZOYL010000061.1:0-14548 GCA_964584035.1 uncultured Gemmatimonadota bacterium
GCTGGTCCGGCCAACCGGCCCGGATGCGGGCCAGCAGCTCCGGGGTGACCACCTCGTCGGCGTCCACCGACAGGACCCAATCCAGGGCGGTCTGGTCCAGGGCGAAGTTCTTCTGCCGGACATAGCCCTCGAAGGGATGGGAGATGACCCGGTCGGTATACTCCCGGGCGATCCGGACGGTGGCATCGGCGCTGCCGGAGTCGATCACCACGATCTCCCGGGCCCAGGTAAGCGACTCGAGACACCGGCGGATGTTCTTCTCCTCGTTGTAGGTGATGATCACGGCCGATATGTCCAGCTTTTCCCGGCTCATCATCAAAGATCAACTCCTCCGGGCGCCTGTCCGACCTCGTTCCAGACGGCCTCGTTCCAGCCTGCCCCGTTCCAGATGGCTTCGTTCCAGACGGCTTCGTTCCGGCGCGCCTCGTTCACAACAAGCCCTCAGCCCGCAACCGGTTGACAATCCCCGTCGTCGATCTGCTGCGGTCCATGGTGTAGATGTGCAGCCCCGGCACGCCGGAGGCCAGCAGTTCCCGGCATTGACCGGCGGCGAACTCGATGCCGAACTCCAGCAGGGCTTCTTTATCATCCTCCGGCACATCGGCCAGCCCGTCGCGCACTTTCTCCGTGATGGTGGCCCCGCACAGGCCGGCCAGCGTCTCCATCATCTTGACGCTGTAGATCGGCATAATCCCCGGCAGGATGGGCACCTCAATCCCGGAAGCGGCGCACCGGTCCCGGAGGTCAAAGAAAAAGGCATTGTCGTAGAAGTAGTTGGCGATGATGAACTGCGCCCCCAGGTCCACCTTCAACTTGAGGTAGGCGATATCCTCCTCCGGGCCGGCCGAGTCGGCGTGCCCCTCGGGATAGCCGGCCGCTCCCAGGCAGAAATCGTAGCGCGGCCGGACGAAGGCCAGCAGATCGGAGGCATGCTGAAAGCTGCCCGGGTGAGGCCGGAAATCCTCGTCCCGGGGCGGATCTCCCCGCACCAGCAGGACGTTTTCCACCCCTAAAGAGCGATAATCGTCCAACACGGCGGCGGCCACCTCGGGACCGAGACCATAACCGGCGAAATAGGCCAGCACCTCCAGGCCTTTATTTTTCTTAAGTTGCTCGACCAGCTGGCGGGAGCCTTCCCTTGTCCCGCCTCCGGCCCCGAAGGTGACCGAAACGACATCCGGCTTCAGGGCGGTCAGCTTGTCGATGACCCCTGGGAGGCTGGCGGCCTGTTTCTCCGATCTGGGGGGAAACAACTCGAGGGAGAGAGTCGGCTTCTGTGCCTGTTTCCATATATCGATCAGGTTCATGCTCCATTCTCCTCCAGGGACTTCAGCGATAGAGACATCGGCTTCATAGAGATCGGCTTTAGAGACAGTAACTTTGCCGTCATCATTTTTACAGATATGATCTCATAGCAGATATCATCTTATAGACATCGGCCTCCCGAGTCGATCTCCTGCGCTCCACAGAATAGCACATCCGGGTCGGGGTTGTCAAGAAATAAATGCCCGCTGAGGAGCCGCCCATAATAACGGGCTTTTTCGGCGCTTGTCAAGCCGATACTTCATCCTCGCGCCGCCTCTTTCGACGCCCGGCCCGGCGTAAAAAAGGCGCCGGGATATCCCTGCGCCCCGGCGGCAGGCCGCTGCCGCCCGATGGAGATGTTCAATAGAATGAGGTGCTCAGCCTAGATATTCAGCCAGTAACTCGCCTTCACAAGGAAAACGTTTTCCCCGCCGCTGGCGTAAAATCTCTCCAGGTCTCGGGACAGGTCCAGGTCATTGACGGTCTCGTCCACCTCCTCGCGGGCCCGCGTCCAGACCAGGTAGAGGGTGCTTCCCGGACGGTACTCCCAGCGCAGCAGGAGGGTGGAGTTGAGGGCCGAGTAGTTATAGTCATGATCGAAGCCCGACTGCGGGGAGCCGTAGCGGCCGCCGCCTAAATAGGGCCGGTAGTTGCGGTAGTCCAGACCTGTTAAAAGGCCCTGAGTGGAGAGCTGTAGCGAGAGATTGGGGTGAAAAACGATACTGGCGCTGGCGTCCAGCTCGAGGATGTTCTGGTCCTTGTCGGCGAAGATGGTGGTTTCCTCATCCGGATTCTCGACCCACATGAGCTGGTCGAAGTCGTGGGTGTACTCGCCGTGTACTGAAAATTCCATGTTGCCGGCGGGGCGATAACGGACCAGTGCTTCGCCCGCCCACCAGGGGCTGGTCCGGCTCTCGCCGATGTAATAGTCGAACTCGAAGGACCATTTCTTGCGCTCGTCGGTGTCGAAACAGACCCAGGCATGCCAGCTTTCGGGATTTTCCCACAGGCCGTGACCTCTGGTCTCGCGATCGTCGTAGGCCGGAAAATCCATGGCCAAGCCCAGCCAGCCGTACCAGTTATTGACGAACTGCATCTGGTTGTTGAAGTTCCAGCCCCGACTGATGTTGGCCTCGTCGCTGTTCCAGGCTCCATACAGGTTCAGGTTATTCCACGTATTGCGGAAGATCCACCAGTCGTCGGTGGTGCGGTACTGCAGCCACCCCCAGCCTTCGCGATAGTCGTTGCGCCGCAGGTAACCCAGGCGGTTGAGGTCCAGAAAACGGTCCATCCAGTTCATCCCCACAGCCCCGCGGACGTGCTCGCCGGCGCATCGCTCGAAGGAGATATCAGCCCCGAATCCGGTGTGCCGGTCATCCACCCGGCTAAGGACCGACTGCCCCAGGAAGGCCCAGTAGCCGTTGTTCGTCTTCAACCGCCAGTCGATCCCCCCGGTGGCTACCGGATGCTCGTCGTCCTGGGCGGCCAGGGTCAGCATGCCGCCGACATTCGACTCGGACAGCACGTCCTGCTTGACCCGCAGGATGGTGTAGGCCGCACTGGGCTCAACCACGCCCTCTCCGAACACGGTATCTCCGGCCGCGGATTCCGCCGCGTATTTCGCTTTCTCCTCTTCCGTGACGGCGCTCAGCAGGGCCATCTCCGTGCCGCTGGCCAGTTTTCCGGTCAGCTTGGCCGCCCCCAGGATGGTCGTCGATTTGGGATAGCGGGTGTAGTACAGCGGGTCATCGACCGCATCGCGCCACGGCGTATGGCCGATGCGGCGGGAATAGAACATCTGGAACTCGGTGTTGAACAGCTCCATGCCCTCCAGGAAGAAGGGCCGCCGCTCCTCATACCAGGTCTCGTAAGCCGACAGGTTCAGCACCGGCTGATCCAGCTCCACCTGGCCAAAGTCGGGATTCACCGTGGCGTCCAGGGTGAGATTGGTGGCCAGTCCGTATTTCAGGTCAAAGCCCAGGTTCCGGGTCCACTCCCGGCCGTCGGGATTTCCCTGGTGAGCGGGCTCGGTCTCCAGCCCGGAGACGGCGTAAGGCATCAGCTCCACATGTGAGTCCGGCTCGATGCCGGACAGTCCGGTGAGGTGGCCGAAATTGGAGACGTAGCCGCCCTCCGAGGCGGGCACGAAGGCCCAGCGGAGATCCTCGGTCTTCCGATTGATGGACCTGATGAATTCGACCCCCCAGGTGCGGTCGCCGTTGCGGGCGAAGCGAATGCAGTGATAGGGGATCCGCATCTCGACCGACCAGCCCCAGGGCTGCATCCGTACCGCCGAGCTCCACACCCCGTCCCAGGCGTACTCCATCCAGTTCTCGTTGAACAGCCGGGCGTCCTGCTGAACGTTGGCGGCGTTGACCCAGAAACAGTAGCCGGTCTGGTGGTCGTGGTAGGGATCCAGGTTGACCCGAACGTGATCGGCCTCGGAATATCGGTCCCGGCGGACCAGCTGGCGGGTGATCTTCTCCGGCTCGGAATCATAACACCAGAAGGCCAAGTAGATGGCGGCCTCATCATAGACCACGGCCACGCGAGTGGACTCGGTGGCCGCTTCACCTTCATTCGGCTCTCTCTGGGTAAAGTGGGCGGCAAACTCCAGGTCGGGTCCGTTCCAGGCGGGATCGCTCAGGTCCCCATCGATGACGGGGGAGGGGCTGTTCACCCGGCTGGCCCTCAGCTCGGGGACGACCCGTTCATCCCGGGCCTCGGCCGGGCTGAAGACGATCAGCAGACAGACGGCCGTTAGAAGAGCCTGCAAATATATGACGCGCACGTTCATCTGAGCTGAGCTCCCTTCTGCCTCCCGATAAGGAATAACAGCCTGAACATATCTATTACGGAAAACAAGATGGAAATGTTGCGGAGCGCCTCCGCCGCACGCATTTCTTGACCTCCCGACAATCGCCGTCCGCCGGTGGCCCGGACAAAGTCCTTGAATTCCCTCGATCTCTCTGCTATATTTGAAGTTTAAGGTGATCACCGGGCGGCTCCGAGATATCCCGCCGCCTTCTCGTGTTAACACGTTAGAAGTTAAAGAGTTGTAATCCATGACCCTGATCGACCTGCAGAACGTCACCAAATCCTACAGCGGGGATCCCGTCTTCCGGAATATTTCCTGGCAGATCAACTCCGGCCGCAAGATCGGTCTGATCGGGGCCAACGGCTGCGGCAAGACCACCCTGTTTCGCCTCATCGCCGGGGAGCTGTCGCCCGACGGGGGACAGCTGTTCCGGGCCAGGGGCCTGAAGATCGGTTTCTTGCGCCAGGAGATCGGGCTCCGGGGAGAGCTGACCCTGCTCGACGAGATGCTCAGGTCCTTCTCCGACCTGCTGGCCATCCATCGGGAACTGGAACAGCTTGAGGCCGTCATGGCCGCCTCCCGCGAGGACCACGGCAGCGACCGCCTGAGCGATATCCTGCATCGCTACAGCGAGCTGCGGGACCGCTATGAGCATTCCGGCGGCTACACCTACGAGTCGGATATCAAAAGCGTCCTCTTCGGGCTGGGCTTCTCACAGCACGACCTGGCCAAGCGGGTCGATGTGCTCAGCGGCGGGCAGAAGAACATCGCCGCCCTGGCCCAGGTGCTCCTGTTCCAGCCGCAGCTGCTGCTGCTCGACGAGCCCACCAACCATCTGGACATCGAGGCCACCCGCTGGCTGGAACGGTTTCTGAAGGATTTTTCCGGCGCCGTGGTGGTCATCTCGCACGACCGCTATCTGCTGGACCGGGCCATCGAGGAGATCGTGGAGATGGAACCCGACGGCCTGCAGTTCTATCCCGGACGCTATTCGTCCTATGTGGTCCAGAAGGAGGAGCGCCTGGCCCGGCAGCGGAAGCAATACCAGCTGCAGCAGGAGGAAATCCGCCGCAATGAGGAGTTCATTCGCCGCAACATCGCCGGCCAGAAGACCAAGCAGGCCCAGAGCCGCCGCAGGATGCTGGAGAAAATGGAGCGGATCGCTCCACCGTCCTCGCGCCGGAGACAGATCCGCCCGCAGCTGAGCGCCTCGGGGCGGGAAGGCCGCCTGGCCCTGTCCTATGAAAGGGTTTCTAAAAGTTTCGGGGGGCAGCTGCTGTTCCGGGATATCAGTTTCACGGTGCAGCGCGGCGAGCGCGTGGCCCTGCTGGGCCCCAACGGCACCGGCAAGAGCACCCTGTTGAAGATGAGCACCGGCCTGGTATCGCCCGACGAGGGCCATTGCCGGCTGGGCCACAACGTCCTGGTGGGCTATTATCAGCAGGACCTGGCCGGGCTGGAGCGAACCCACAGCATCCTGGAGGAGGTCTGGACGGTGCGGCCGGATATGCTGGACCCGGACCTGCGCAGCTACCTGGCAAGGTTCCTGTTCGAGGGAGATGAGGTCGACCGGCCTGTGGGCAGCCTGAGCGGCGGGGAGCAAAGCCGCGTGGCCCTGGCCAAGCTGATGCTGCAGGAGGCCAACCTGCTGCTCCTGGACGAGCCCACCAACCATCTCGATATCGCCGCCCGGGACGCTCTGGAAGGCGTTCTGTCCGAATACGGCGGAACCGTCCTGCTGGTCTCCCACGACCGCTATTTCCTGGACATGACGGTGGACCGGATCCTTCATCTGGAGTCCGGGCGGATCCGGGAATATCTCGGCAACTACCGTTCCTACAGGGAAAAACGAACCCTCGAGGAGTCCGCCCTTCGGGAAAAAAAGGTGCGCCGGAAGGCTGCGGTGCGAAAGCCAAAACGGACCGCGGCGGTCAGCGTCAAAAAACTGTCATCCCTGGAGGGCGAGATCTCGTATATTGAGAAGGAGCTGGAGGACGTCGAGCGGCTGCTGGAAAATCCCGAGCTGAGCGCCGATTGGCAGGCCCTCAAGAGCCTCCATGGTCAGCGGCAGGATCTGGGCCGGAAGCTGGACCGGCTGCTGGATGAGTGGATGGCCGTTTCAGAAGCCCTGGGGGAGGGGTCCGGGGAAAATCTGTCGTCTTCGTGATGTGGTCTTGGCGGTCTGCGCTGATCGCTCATCGGCACCGGCGACCGCGACCGTCATTCGAGGGGGAACACGTGTACCAAACCCAGCCGACCGATGACCGCGAAAAGGCCATCCTGGTGGCCGTCAAGCTGCCCCGCGACGATGGCTGGTCTCCGGAGGACACCCTCCAGGAACTGGCCCTGTTGACCGACACCGCCGGCGCCGACGTCCTGGACGCCATTATCCAGGTTCGCCAACGCCCTGATTCGGCCACCTTTATCGGCGAGGGCAAGGCCGAGGAGGTGGCCCGCCGAGCCCGGGAGTTGGAGGCCGATCTGGTCATTTTCGACGATGACCTGTCGCCCGCCCAGGCTCGAAATCTGGAACGTCTCATCGATGTCAAGATCGTCGACCGCAGCGGCCTGATCCTGGACATCTTCGCCCGCCGGGCCCAGTCACGGGAGGCCAAAACCCAGGTGGAGCTGGCCCAGCTGGAGTATTTGCTGCCTCGCCTGACGCGCCAGTGGACCCACCTGTCCCGCCAGTCAGGCGGCATCGGCACCCGGGGACCGGGGGAGACCCAGCTGGAGGTGGACCGCCGCCGGGTGAGAAAGCGGATCGCGGACCTCTCGGCCAGGATGAAGCGCATCGCCCGGGGCCGGGAGATACGCCGGAGGCGCCGCCAGCACGAGTTCACGGTGGCCCTGGTGGGCTATACCAATGCCGGAAAATCAACCCTGCTCAACGCCCTGTCCCAGGCAGGGGTTTACACCGAGGACAAGCTGTTCGCCACACTCGATCCGACCACGCGCAGCGTTCAGATCGGCGGCGACCGGAAGATCCTGATCACCGACACGGTCGGCCTGATCCGCAAACTGCCTCACCATCTGGTGGTCAGTTTTCACAGCACCCTGGAGATGCTGGTCGAGGCCGATCTGCTGCTCCATGTGGTCGACGTCAGCCATGAGAAGTTCGAGGAGCAGATGAAGGCGGTCACCGGGGTCCTCCTGGAGCTGGGGGCCCACACTCACCCCCTGTTGGTGGTGTTCAACAAGATCGATCGGATAGGGGAATATCCCGACCTGCTGCTCAGGCTGGGCATCGAATATCCGGAAGCCTCATTTGTCTCTGCGCTCAGGGAAGAGGGCCTGGAGGAGCTGACCCGGGGTATACTTCGGCAGGTCGAGTCGGACATGGAGATCCTGACCCTGCATCTGTCCCACGCCGACTCTCATCTGCTGTCTGAGGTTTACGACGCCGGCGAGGTGCTCGACCGGAGAGATCTGGCCGAGTATGTGTCGCTCAGGGTCAAGGTCAACAAAGCGGATGCGGAGAGGTTGAAAAAAAAGCTGAACAAGCATACTAAAATCTAAATCCCACCGAGAAATAGGCTCGCTCCTGTCCTTCCGCGGCGCGTCCGTAGGTCAGCGTGACCGGACCCAGCAGGGTGTCCAGAGCCAGGTTGACGCCGATGGCATGCTTCGTGGTCAGCCACTTGATCTGCAGCTCATTCTCCCACACGTTGCCGACGTCATAACGAACCCCGAAGTAGAACCGGCGAACCAGTTCCATGCGGTAACCCGCGTTGAGCAGAAACAGCTTGTTGCCCATCAGCTCTCCCCGGCGAAACCCGTACAGTGACTCCTCGCCGCCCAACCGGAACTGCTCCGAAAAGGGCAGCGGACTTTCGCTGACCCCGATCGAACCCCGGGCAAACAGGGTGTGCCGGTTCCAGCCGGTGAGATACGATTCCAGCGAAAAATAGGTTTTTCGGAATTCCTCCGTCCCGCCCAGGATGGGCTGGCCGATCTCCAGGTAGGCGCTGTGAGCATGCCCGGAGGTGGGAAAATTCGGCCGGTCCAGGGTATTGATCTGAGAGCGCAGCACCAGGCTGCGGATCTCCTGCCTTCCGGTGGGATATCCCCCGCCGGATATTGAATTCATCCTGACCCGCTCCACCCGCCCCTCGGCCGACAGGGTGCCGAAGCGGCGGATATGCTGGCCCAGGAAGAACCGGGCGCCTTTGCGATAGACGGCATACTCTCCCGCCTCATCGCCATCCTGATACAGGCTCCAATCCCGCCGGCTCCAATACCCGTTGAGATTAAAGGTCAAATAGGTCTTGAAGATACGGTCGGCCTTGAGTCCCGCCCGGGCCTTTTCCCGATAGGTCCCCAATTGATAGTAGAGGGACAGTTTGCTGCCCACTCCCAGCAGATTCTCTTCCGCCAGAAGGGCGAAGGCCTCCGCCTCCCGTTCCAGATCGTACTGCGCGCCCACGGCCAGCGAGACGGAACCCCTTTCCTTGACGCGAACCACGACAACGGCCCCCTGGTCGCCCCGGCGGATCTCCATCGAAACCCTCTCGAACAGGCCCGTCCCGTAAATATTCCGGATTCCCCTCTGCGCTCTGGACAGGTTAAAGATATCATTTCGGTTCAGGTTGAACTCGCGCGACAGGACCCAGCGCTTGGTCTTCTCGTTGCCCTTATACTGCACCTTTTCTATGACGCCCTCCTCGATCTGTCCGAGAACCAGACCCCGGTCCCCATCCATCTCCACCCGTGAGAATCGAGCCAGGGCATACCCTTCCGAATGATAGCGGTCCAGAATGGCCGTCAGATCCTGTTCGATCAGACGAGGATCGAGATAACGGCCGGGCGACAGCATCGTTCCGGCTAAAAGCTCCTCGCTGGAGAAGAGCGTGTTACCCTCCAGGCGGTAACCGGAGAACCGGGCCATCTCCCGGGTGTGAACGATCAGGCGGACTCCTTCCGGTTCCTCCGCCAGGTCGGCCCAGACATCCTCAAAGGGACCGTTCTGATACAGGGCTTCGAGATGCCTCCGGATTTGTCCCTCATTGATCCGGTCGCCCGGCCGAAAGGTCATCTCCGGACAATTCGGGTCCTCCCAGCCGCCCTTTTCCGGAATCTCCACTGAGGTCAGCACGAAGCCGGCGGTGTCGCCCTGATCGGCCAGATAGGCGCTCAACTGCCGCCGGATGTCAGCCACCGCCTGTCGCCCGGCCTCCCGGCCGGCCGCGATGACCTCATCGATACGATCGTATTCGATGGCGTGATGCCCCCCGAGATCGGGACTGATGACCACATCGGCGCTGGCCAGGCTGGTCCGCATGGGCTCCCGCATCATGATGGCGATGATCTGCTCGGCCAGGGCCCACGGTTTCTCTAACTGCTGCTTGTTGGACAGGGGAGAGGAAACGTCCACGGCCACCACCACATCGGCCCCCATATCCCGGACCACGTCCACGGGAATATTGTCCAGCAGGCCGCCATCGGCCAACAGCATGGTATCCTTGTCCACCGGGGTGAAAATCAAAGGCACGGCCAGGCTCGCACGCAGGGCCTCTCCCAGATCGCCTTCTCCGATGGCGATGCTCTGACCGCTGACCATGTCGGTGACCACGGCCCTGAAAGGCACCCGCAAGTTATCGAAATCGCCCGCTGCGCGATAACCGGCCGCCATGGTCAGATCGGCCAGCAGATCGGACAGCTTCTGGGCGCGGGTCAGTCCGGATGGATAGCTCAGGGCCAAACCTCTGAAGCGAAATCGCAAGACACTCTGAACCTCATCCTGCTTCTGGGTGACGAAGAGGCTGGCCCGGGGAGGGTCGTCGATAAAAATCCGGTCCCACTCGATGCCGTTGGCAATACGCTCCAGTTCGTCGGGGCTGTGACCGGCGGCATAGAGGCCGCCGATGATGCAGCCCATACTGGTGCCGGCCACCATATCGATGGAAAGACCGGCATCCTCCAGGGCCTTCAGAACTCCGATATGGGCAAATCCTCGGGCGCCCCCGCCGCTGAGGGCCAGACCCACCCGTGGACGGGACAGCTTCCGGCGGGGCAGAAATCCGTCCGGCCCGGAGGCCGCCTCCCGGGAACCGGAGGTCGCCTCCTGATAACCGGAGGTCGCCTCCTGATACCGGAGCCGAATGGTCCGGGGCTCCTCCTGCGCCGCCGCCGCCGCCGACAGGCAGACGGCCAGCGCAACGATGATCCCAATAAGCCTGTTCATTTACAGCCACCTCTCCGGACATGAAGCCGCCGATGTCATCCGACCCGAAAATATAGGGGAGAGTCCGGTAAAATGCAAGAGAAGGTTGCGGACTCGAGATAGCCGCCGAACCCAGACCACGGAGAAGGCATAAAAAAACGCCCCCCGGGATTTTTCCCGGCGGGCGCATTCCTCAAGCACACGCTTTCCCAGGCGCTATCGGCCTCACGCCTGCTGCGGCCGGCTCTCGGCGAAGGATTCCGTCGGCAGCGTCAGCGTCAGCACCGTCTCTTTGCCGGGCTGGCTGATAACATCGATGCGACCATCGAGCTGGTCGATGATATGGGCAGCCGCCATCAGCTCGAGATCGAATCCACGGACACCGTTTTCCAGCCATTTCTGTTCCAAAGATTGATTCCAGAGAAATTGCAGGACATTCTCGTCGATGGCATCCAGGCGCATGTCGATGATGCTCACACTGACCCGATCTCTGGTGTGCTTTCCATCGGCCTCGACGGTCACCGTTCCCCCCATGGGAGAGTGGGCAATGGCGTTGTCAACCAGATGGTTCAGGGCCAGCCGGAGCTGCCGCCGGTCCCCTAAAACGGGGGGAATCGGCTCGGCGAACTTCCCGCTGAGATCGATCTGCTGCCCGTGAGCCGTTTGGCGGTGTTCCTCCAAAACGCGGGTGACCAGTTCCCGGACGTCCACCTTTTCTCTTTTTCGTTGAGCGTTGCCCAGCTGAACGGCGCTGATGGCCATCAGGTCCGCCACGATCTGCCGCAGACGATGCACCTCGCCGTGGAGCCGATCCACCCGGACGCCGGGGAATTCATCCTGCTGATCGGGTTTTTGTGCCGCCGCCAGTTCCCCGACGTGCCCTTCGATGATGTCCAGGGGCTCTTTCAAACCGGCCAAGAGCAGATTCAGCAGATTCGCCTCCCGCTGTTGATGGGCCCGAAGATCCCACTGAATCGATCGCAGCTGCGACCGCGTTTTCTCAAGGTCTTCGGTCGCTGTCTGAGCCTCCTGTTTCAAACCCCGGCTGCGGCTCTCCATCCGACGATAATCCAGCACCAGTTTCTTCAGGTCGCCCTGAATGCTCCGTTTCAACTCCAGCAGCCGTTTCTGCTCAGCCTCGTCGCCATCTCTCGTGACTTGTCGGTCACTGGCTCCCATGCCTTCCCCCTTCCGCATTCTTCGTATGTACGTTCGATTATTGATTTTCCGGATGATACAGGTGCTCTTCCAGCGTGTTCATCAAGCGTTGGAAACTATACGGCTTGACCAGATAGCCATCGGCGCCGGCCGGCCCGGCCCGCTCCTCACTGGCGCCGGATATGGACAGAACCAGCGGGATGGCGGCGGCCTGCAGATCGTTCTTCAGATAACCGGCCGTGCGCTGCCCGCCGGCGGAGCCACGATCATCCACAAAGATCAGGTCCGGAGGATCATGGCGAATGATCTCGACGACCGTCCGCCCGCCCGGGGCCGTACGGACTTCATAGCCCTTTCTTTCCAGCTTTGACTTCAACAGACGGGACGTCACGGCATCCCCGTCCACCACCAGTATTTTTTTGCATTCCAGATTGTTGCGAGCAGCAGCCAGCCCCCTGAGGCCGTCCCGGCGGACATAATAATGATTTCCCCAGCGAAGTTTCGCCTTGCACACGGCCCACAGGGCGACATCGATGGCCTCCCGCGGGCGCCGAAAGGCTCCGGGCCCTCCGGTGACGGCTCCGATGGAGATGGACAGCAGGGCAAATCGCCGTATTCGACCGGTGATATCGCTGGCCACCAGATGACCCCTGTGAAGATCGCTCTCCGTGAACAGCGAGCTCCTGATCTTTTCGAATTGCTCGATGATCTGCCGACAGCACCGATCCACATCTTCCGGACTCAGCATCAGGAGAAACCGGTCAGCCACCAGGTGGCCGAGAGAGAGGCGCCGGCACCGCCTGCTGCCCTTGATAGCCCTCAGGATATCGGCCACCTTGCAGATAGCTCGATCGCCGAATTCAAAACCATAAAAGTCGTTATAGGCCCTAAAATGATTCAGATTGATCACGCAGAGGGCGAATTTCTTCTCCCAGTCGATGCATCTTTTCAACTCTTTGCTGATCGCAGCCGATCCGGGCAACCGGGTCAGGGGATGGTGACGGCTATCGGCGACGTTTCTTCTCATCAAGTCCTCCACTCGCATGGCCAGCCGCTGCGGATCGATCGGTTTGGAAACGACATCGTCGGCGCCGCGCTCAAGACTCTGACGAAAGCTCAACGGCGATTCCGTATCGGACAACAGCATGACGAACGGGTGGCCCCTGACGAGCTGCCGACGTATCCGGCGGCACAGCTCATGGCCGCCGTCAGGAGGCAGACTGGAATCCGTCAGGACCATTCGGGGATGCTCATCCCGGATCAGCTCCCAGGCCCGCTCCCCCGTCCTGGCCAAGAGGACATGATAACCCTTTGCGGCCAGGTGATACTTCAGGCGCCTGAGGCTCTCCTTTGACTCAATGGCCAGGAGTATCTTCTTCAATCGCCTCTCCTCGCTGTAATTTCTTACCATCTTAACCGATACGGGATGTCGCTGATATCTGTCGCAAATAGTGTGCCACCTTTTGCCCATAAACAAACGCCTTGACTCTCCGGGGCTTTTTCTCTACTTTCACAGGGCCCTCCGGGGGATCGTTCCAAGGCTCCCGCCGGCCCTGTGCTGAGGGCTTCATAAAAAGGCTGCAATCGTTTAACCTGTATAAAGATAGGGTTTGCCTTTATGAAAAAATATCCCCTCGACACCACCCCGGCCAGCCCCCTGCGGCCGGCCGGACTGTCCGCATCACAACTGAAGGCCCTGCGATCCTTGAAGTTGAAAAAAGGGCGGGGCGAACAGGGGCGATTCCTCATCGAGGGGGCCCATCTGTGCGCCGAAGCCCTGCAGTCTGAACACAGACCATTGCTGCTCCTGTACACCCCGTCCGGATTCAGCAGCCGGGAGATCAAGGAGACGGTGGTCAGGGCGCAGCAAAGCGGTATTCCCAACCTGAGGGTCGATGCCGCGACGCTGAAATCGCTGGCCGATACCATGACGCCTCAGGGCATTATGGCTGTCATGGCGAAACCCGCTGCGGCGGCCATTCCGGGGCCGGGCAACATCTTTGTCCTGCTCGATCAGGTACGCGATCCGGGCAATGTCGGGACCATCATCCGCACCGCCGATGCCGCCGGGGCCGACGGCGTATACCTTACCGCCGGATCGGCCGATCTTTACAATCCCAAGGTCCTTCGGTCCACCCAGGGTTCGGTCTTTCACATCCCGGTCAGGACAGAGGTCGATCCGATCTCCAGTGTAGATGCCTTCAGGAACAGAGGCTTTCGCGTCTTCGTCGGTGACCCCCGGGCCAGCCGTCGGTATACAGATGTGCGCTATCCGGGCCGCTTCATTGTGGTGCTGGGAAATGAAACCTGCGGCGTCTGCCAGGAGATCATCGACCGCGCCGGCGAGCTGATCCGCGTGCCCATCCGGGGACGGGCGGAATCGTTAAACGTGGCCATGACCTGCGGCGTCATACTGTATGAAGCTCTGCGCCAGCGGATGAAGAGAGCGGGGCCGAAGGCGACCAGGACAAGACGTCAGCCATTCTGATCGACCCCCATGAACCCGTTTCGGGAAGGGCCCGTCTACGGGCTGGACGGAAAGGACCGATGACGACCCTCCGGACGACAACCGCAGCCCTTTTCGGCCTCCTGTTCCTGCCGTTGGCCTCCGCAACCGGGGTGTCCGCCGAGCCCGTCCCGCTGGAGCAGATCCTCGACGGCGCGGCGCGGGCCGAACAATCGTTCCGGGAAAAGGTCCGGGACTATGTCTGCCAGGCCAGGACCACGATCGCGGAACCGCAAAAGGACGGCACATCCAAAACGGTTCGGCTGACCGAGAAGACCATCTATCGGAAACTGCCCGATCGGCGGCTGGAGCGGTTCCACTCGGTCATCGAGGGCAAGCGGATTCTCTCGCAGCAGGAGCTGGCCGAATACGGCCGGAAGCAACCCTGGAACGACACCTCGATGGGGCGCAATTTTTTCAGCCCGGAGCATCGCGGCCGCTATACCTTCGAGCTGCTGCCGCCCGACACGGTGGCGGGAGCGCCGGCCCACGTGCTCAGCATCCAGCCCCTGAAAGAGGACCAAGACCTGATCGCCGGCACCATCTGGCTGCATCAGGAGAGCTTCGAGATCCTCCGGCTGGACGTCCGGCCGACCCG
>CAZOYL010000062.1:0-14473 GCA_964584035.1 uncultured Gemmatimonadota bacterium
CCAGGCCAACAGTTTTTTGGAGTCATTCTGCAACATGGCAATAAAGGTCGGGATCACGATCGTGATGGCCCCCAGCCAGGCAAGAATATAATGAAACGTGAACAGTCCCGAACCGACCCTGAGCATCCCGGCAGCACCGACGATGACGTAGAGAATCAGAAGAAAACCATAGATGCCCATGCGGGTGAGCATACCGGAAAGAACGGCCGTAAATGGAGAAGGCGCCTCCGCATAAGCATCGGGCAACCAGGTGTGCAGCGGCATGACGGCATTCTTGATTCCAAAGGCAATGCTGAACATCATCAGCAGGAAGAAGAGGTGCCCAGGAGAAGCGGAGGCCACCAAGGTGGACAGTTCGGTGATATTCAAAGTCTGATACGTGACCGAGAGCGATAACATTCCCATCAGCATGGCCATCGATCCAAGAATGGACATGACGATATATTTCATCCCGGCAGACAGGGCTGGTCCCCGTTCGGAACTGATCAACAGAAAGGTCGACCAGCTCATAATTTCCCAAAAGATGAAAAAGGAGACCAGATCGCCCGAGAAAACGATGCCCAGCATGGCGGCATTGGCCAATAAAAACATCAGGTAGTAGAAATCGGTCCGCTCCCGGCCCCTCATATAGGCCAGAGAAAAGATGATCGAAAGAGCTCCGAAGCCGGAGACGGCAATGGCAAAGAACCAGGAGAGCATATTGATTCTCAGACTCAGCGGCAGGCCTAAAAAGCCGGAGTAATAAGATCCCTCCCCGGTCTGGCCATACAAACTGGCGATCATCGCCACCAGGGCCAGCGAGATGAGGACGGCAAAACTCTCCCTCAGCCGAGTCGACATTTTGCCGAACAGATAAGTTAAGAATGAGCCGCCGAAAGCGACGGCCAGCACGAATTCCAGGCTCATCCGAGCACACTCCTGATGTAATCCATTCTATTGAGAAACTCAGAAGCCGCAGAGTTTAAAACATCGGTGATCAGTTGGGGATAGATCCCCATCACGATGATCAGGGAGACAAAAAGAAACATGGGAATGAGACCGCTTGCGGGAGCCTCTTTTCTGTTCACATCCCCGGTTCCTTTCTTGAAATACAGCGTCTGCACGACACGAAAGAAATAGACCCCCTCGATGACCGTGCCCAACAGGACCAGCCCGATGAGTACGGTGAAGAGGACTGTCTCCTGGGCCAGGGCCCCTCGAACAATCAGAAATTTACTGGGAAATCCGACAAAAGGGGGCAGGCCGACGATGGAGAAGACCCCGATGGTAAAAGCCAGGGAGGTCAGCGGCATTCGCTTCCCCATGCCCTCCAAAGAGGAAATTTCCAGCGAGCCGCTGCGATAGACCAGGTATCCGGCGGCCAAAAACAGAAGGCCCTTCCCCAGGGTATGGCTGATCAGCTGAAACAGGCCTCCGCTGACGGCCGAAGAGGTGGCCATGGCCATGGCAAACAGGACCAAGCCAATCTGGCCAATGCTGGAATAGGCCAGCATTCTCTTGATGTTGGCCTGGCCGAAGGCACACAACTCCCCGATCAGAAGGGTCAAAACCCCCAGGAAGGCAAAGAACATGAGGATGCTGGAAAGACCGAAGACCGTGAAGATCACTCGCATCACGGCATAGAGGCCCACCTCGATGGCGATGCCGGAAAGAATCGCGCTGATCGACGAGGGCGCAGAGGAATGCGCATCGGGGAGCCAGGCATTCAGCGGAAAGATGGCCGCCTCGATACCCAGACCGGTGACCATCAAGGCCAAGGGAATGAAGATCGAAACCGGGCTGGCCGAGGTGATCTGCCCGGCCAGGTCGGCCATGTTGAGGGTGCCGAAGAGGCCATAGAGCAATCCGATACCAATCAGCAGAAGGCTTGATCCAATCGACCCCTGAATCAAATATTTCACTGCCGATTCGACGCTGGCCCGATCTCCAAGATAGGCCACCAAGGCATAGGACGAAATACACAGAATCTCGAAGAAGACAAACAGGTTGAATATATCGCCGGTGAGCACGACCCCGGTGGCGCCGGTGAGGAGAAAAAGATACAGCAGGTGATATTTTTCTGTGGCCCCCTCCTGGATGTACCGCAGCGCATAGATGGCCACCGAGAACCCGGCCAGGGCGATCAATGCGGAAAATAAAATCCCCACCGGACCGGCCACTAAATTGATGCAGAACGGCGGCGGAAAACCGCCGATATGAACCACCAGGGGATGTTTCAGCACCTCCGGCAGCAGTCTCAAGGCAATGATAAGGTTGCACAGAAAGGCAGCGATCGGGATGTATTTCACCACTCTTTTCGATATCAACCCGAACAGCGGCAGGGCGAAAGCCAGCCCCAAAGGGACAGCAATAAGAAGGACGGGGCCTACCATCTTTGCTCCCTTATCTTTCTCAGATCAAGGACTCCATAATGGTGATACAGCTTGATGGCTAAAGAGAGAGCCAAAGCCAGAACGGCCACTCCGATGACAATGGCGGTCAGCACCAGCGCCTGAGGAACGGGATCGACCATGCGTTCTGCCTCCATTCCCGCTTTCGAAAATATGGGAGCCGTTCCTTTGCTGATATAACCGACCGAGATGAGAAAGAGATTGACGCCCGTCTCGAGGATGCTGAGGCCGATGATCACCTTCAGCAGGTTTCGTTTGACCAGCATGGTGAACAGTCCCATGAAGATCAGCCCAAAGGCACCGATATAATAGACATAGCTCTGCAGGAAATTCACTCACTGTCCTCCAGCAAACGGTCGATAATCCCGCCCAACTCCGATCCCACCTTACAGCCGATGGCGATATAAATGATCGGAATGAACCCTGCGCTGAAGAGCGTGTTAATCTCTCCCTTGGGCAGAAAGTTAAACAGAAAATAGTGCCCACCCAGGGTCAATCCGATCAGTCCGACCACCAGAAAAACCAATCCGCTGAAGGATTCAACCACCTTGCTTCCCGTCCGGCTGATCCTTCTTCCCCGGCAGCCCATGTACACCAGAAGAAAGGCCGAGGCGACGATGGCCCCTCCTTGAAACCCCCCACCGGGGGTGAGATGCCCATGGATGAATATGTAGGCGCCGAAAAGGAGGATCAGGGGGAATAAAAACCGGCAGCCTGTGTATAAGACCAAACTGGCCGGCTCGACCGCTCCTTTTTTTTGTTTCCTCCGGGTGGCCAACACGGCACTCAACCCAATCACGGCCACAAAGAGCACGGTCACCTCGCCGAGGGTGTCGAAACCACGATAATTGACCACCACCGAGGTGACGATATTCGAAGCCCCGGTTTCCTCTCTTCCTCTTTCAATATAATAATCGCCGATTCTTGTCTTCGACTCGCCGAAAGGAATCTTTTCAACCGACAGGGCGACGCCCCAGGCGATGATCAGGAGAAGGAGAAAACTGATGATGCTTCTCATTCCTCGTACCTCTTGGTTCGTCTGATGGCGATAATAAAAATGGCGCTGACCAAAGCGGCCCCGATGGACGCCTCTGCCATAGCCACATCCGGAGCCTGAAGAAAATAGAACAGGATCGCCGCGATCAGGCTGACCATGCAGGAAGCGATCACCGCGTTGATCAAATCTTTGAAAAGCAACGCCGCGATGGCGGCAACCAGCATCAAAAATACCAGCAGACCGACAATCAGTATCATGTCCGCTCCGCAAATTCCACAAAGTCTTCTGTTTTATCCACCACGCTTCTGTCGCACAGAGGAACGCCACTCTTCCGTGAGGCTCTGGCGATCGCATGGCTCGAGATGGGGTTGGTGATCAGAACGAACATGGCAATCAGAAGCGCTTTCCAGAACCAGGCCGGCTGCATGATACCCACCCCGAGAATAGCCAGAAACGCGCCCAAGGTGGAGCATTTGGTCCCTGCCTGAATCCGGTTATAGACATCCGGCAGTCTCAGGACGCCGAGATTCCCCAAAAAGAGAAACAGCACCCCAATTCCGGTCAGCACCACACCAAAAAACTGCATATTAGAATCCTTTTTCCAAATATCTGGCCAACGCCACCAGTCCGACAAATGCGAGCAGGGAATAGACCAGCGAAACATCCAGATACACGTACCTTCGAAAGACGAAACCGAGGAGAACGAGGAAGGCAACAACGGTGGTGGTCATGGTGTCCACGGCCACCGCACGATCCGATGAAGTGGGACCTTTTAACATGCGGACGAGGCTGAGGAAGATGCCCGCGGCTATGACGGCCAAAAAAACGAAAGCGACGTTTTCATTCATGCAAATATCACCTTGAGATATTTTTCAAACCTCTCGCCGATGATCTTGGTGGCTTCCTCCGTCTCCTCTGACTGCACGTTGATCCAGTGGATCAGGAGCGTATCGCCTAAGATATCCAGCGTAAACGTCCCGGGCGTCAAGGTGATCGAATTGGCCAGAATCATCTTGGCAATATCCTGCCTCAAGGCTGTTTTGATCACCACGATTCCCGGCTTGATGGGCATCTTGGGGTGAATCACCCGGTAGGCCACATCGACATTGGCCCTGATGATCTCCTTGAAAAGGACCACGATGTAGATAAGAGAAAAGGCCATCCTCTTGATGCTGAGCGGAGGAAGGCCCAGTTCCTGATAGCTTCTATTCAATACGATGGATAAGACCAAACTGACCAGAAGACCGGCGGACAGCTCCTGCCAGTGGAAGCTGGAGGTCAGGGCCAGCCAAATGATTAAAAGGATGAAGAATAGGTAGAAGAAGTTTCTGACTCGATGAGTCTCTTGGTAGGCTGCCGATGTCATCGAGAGAGGTCCTCTTTTCAGAAGTGAAGCGTTTTTCCGCAGGGACTTTTAGGGTCTCGATTTTGCGGTGCTAATTACATACTGTTTCAATAGGTTATAAGAGAAAGAGGGCCGCTCTTTTTCGCAGGGTTTTAATTATAAATGATCTCACTGAAAAAGTCAAGCACACTTTTCAACAAATCCTTTCATCAAAAAAAAAGGAGAAAGCAATTCCTTCTCCATTCCAGCATGACGATCCGTGATCACGATCGGCTCACTGAGCAAACCTGTCGATCCGAAAATATCCTCCTCAGAAAGCACGGCTTCCCTATCGATCTCCGGCCGCCTCAACAAATCCGGGGTATCAGCTCCCCGGCCGGAAGGTCGATAATCCGGCTGCCGCCCGCTGAAGTCCGCATGACGGCCAATCCCGGATGTGACTCCACTACCCGGCCGATGAGACCGGCGTCGCGCCCCAGCGGGTCCCTCCTGAGGATGGTCAGGATCTCCTCGTGCCGTTCCCATTCCACGAACAGCACCATCTTCCCCTCGTTGGCCACATACATCGGATCCAGTCCCAGCATCTCGCAGACTCCCCTGACCTCACTGCGCAGCGGCAGGCGAACCTGATCCAGTTCGATGCCCGCCTGCCGATCGGCGGCAATCTCCGCCAGCACCGTTCCCAGACCTCCGCGGGTGGGATCGCGCAGACAATGTACCGAACCGGGCGACTCCAGAATGGCGAGGACCATCCCCTGCAGGGCGGCGCAATCACTTTTCAGCGAGCTCTTCAGATCGAACCCCTCCCGCTGGGAGAGAATGGCGATGCCGTGATCACCGATCGTGCCGCTCACCAGAATGGCATCCCCGATACGGATCTTTTCCGGGGCGACGTCCACGCCCGGGAGGACCGCTCCGATCCCGGCGGTATTGATGAACAACCCGTCCCCTTTGCCGCGTTCCACCACCTTGGTATCGCCGCAGACGACCTCGACGCCGATCTCTACGGCCTCCCGGCCGGCCGAGGCCATGATGCGTTCCAGATCGGCGATCGGCAGCCCTTCCTCGATGATCAGCGACAGGCTCAGATAGCCTGGCCGGGCGCCGGCGCACAGCAGATCGTTGACCGTCCCGGTGACGGATAGCTTGCCGATGTCACCGCCCGGGAAAAACAGCGGCCGGATGACGTGGGAGTCGGTGGTGAAGGCCCATCGTCCGGCCGGCAGATCGATCACGGCGCTGTCCTCCAGCCGATGAAGAACGGGATGGGGAAAATGCTTCAGGACCAGATCGGCGATCAGCTGCCGGCTCATCCGTCCGCCGGCGCCATGGGCCATGACGATCCTCTCATCCTGAGAATCATGGCGGGCGGCAGCGCGGTCATGCCCTCCGGGATCATCAGCCCCGCCGTGGGGTCCGTCATCGTTGGAAAGTTTTTCAAAAAGATCCATGTCGCTCACCCGTGGTTGTTCGTTCCCGCGCGTCCTTTCGGGTCCGTTTCGCCGCCGCCTTTTCTTTCCTGATCATCGTCTTTTATCAATGTGATCCTTTTGATCAGACACTCTCTGCCCTCTCGAATTTCCATCCCGGTCCGCCCGCATTGCGGGCAGATCAGACTGGGTGTCAGAAAGTGCGCCTCCGGTCCCGGTATCGACGGAGGCCCCTCAAAACCGCATCCGCGACAATGTACCCGGGCGGATCGGATATCGATATCCAGCCTGGCTCCTCGCGTCAGCGGCCTCCGGGAGAAAGCCTCCTCCACCCAAAACCCGACCTGTTCCCCGTTGAGCAGAGTCAGCTCTCCGATGACGAGCGTCACTCTCTCCACCTGCCTGGCATCCTGCTCCCTGGCGGTTTTCAGTACAACCTCGACGATCTGCTGGGCTATGGAGAATTCGTGCACGTTCACCCCACCGGAATTCAGGATTGAGCATGCCGGTCTGACCCGCCGCTTCAAGCGGGCACCAGGCCCAACGCCTTCAGGACCTGTTCCGTTCCGACGTCATCCTTCAAACTGGCCTTGACCACCATGGCCCCGGGGTTGACGGCGGCGACATCCGCCGCCAGCTGATCGGGATCCACCCCCATGGCTCCGGCCAGCTCCACCTTATTAATCACCACCACGCTGGCCTCGGCGAAGATGTAAGGATGTTTCACCACCATATAGGGTCCCTCGGTGACCGAGACGACCACCACCCGCTTCTGAGCCCCCAGGGGGAATTCGGCCGGGCAGATGAGGTTTCCCACATTCTCGACAAACAGCACATCCAGATCTTCCAGCGGAAGATCATGCAGCGCCTTGCCGACCAGATTGGCGTCCAGGTGACACTCCTTGCCGGTGTTCACCTCCACAACCCGTGCGCCATGCCGCTCGATGCGCTCCGCATCGATGGTCGTGGTCAGGTCGCCGGCCACCACGCCCACCTCCATGGAGCCGGCCAGACGGGCGCTGATCCGCTCGATGAGCGTGGTCTTTCCGGAACCGATCGATCCCATCACGTCGATGGCCTCGATGCCATACTGCTGCAGCAACCGCGCATTGGTTTCGGCGATCTCCCGGTTTTTTTTCAGCAGGTCCTCTTCCAGCTCGATGTCGAAGCTTTCTCCGTCTTGAAACTGTACCACCTTCATGAATTCCCCCCATGATCATGGCGTCCGTAACGATAGTGCGCCGCACAGGTCCCCTCCGAGGAGACCATGCAGGCGCCCACGGGATGCAACGGCGTGCACTGGTCGGCGAACAGTTCGCAGTCCACCGGACGTTTGCGGCCCCGCAGGATAAGGCCGCAGATGCATCCGGGATGCTCGACGGGCGGCTCGACGACCACCGGCAGCGCGGCCCCGGCATCGTATTCCCGGTAGGCCTCTCGAAGGGACAGGCCACTATCCGGGATGGAGCCCAACCCCCGCCACTCGTCATCCCGGGTGGCGAAGACCTCCTCTAACAGGGCCAGAGCTCTTGGATTGCCTTCATCAGGGACCACCCGCCGGTACTGATTCTCGACCCGGGCCTGTCCCTGTACGATCTGCTGAACCAGCATGAGGATGGATTGCAGGATGTCGGTGGGCTCAAAGCCGGAGATGACGCAGGCGATACCATGATCGGAGGCCAGAAACCGGTACATCCCCTTTCCGGTCACGGCGCTGACATGGCCGGGGCAGATCAATCCCTTCAGGCCGAGCTGCTCATCATCCACCAGCAATCGCAGGGCCGGCGGCAGGATCTTATTCCCAGCCAGCACGAAAAAGTTGTTCATCCCCTGACGGCGGGCGTCGGCCAGCACAGCCGCCACCAGCGGAGCGGTGGTCTCAAATCCGATCCCCAGGAAGACGATCTTTTTTTGGGGATATCTCCCGGCCAGTTCGAGGGCGTCGGCGGGGGAATAGATCAGCTGCACCCGGCCGCCGGCGCCACGCTCGCGGATCAGCGAGGAGCGCGAGCCGGGGACACGAAGCATGTCACCGAAGGTAGCCACCAGAATGTCTTCCTGCCGGCAGTACTCGATGGCCCGATCGAGATAGCCGTTGGGCGTCACGCAAACCGGGCACCCGGGACCCGACAGCAGACGGATATTGGCCGGCAGCAGCTGTTTGAGTCCGTATTGGAAGATGGCCATGGTGTGCGTCCCGCAGACCTCCATGAGGGTCATCTCCCGGTCACCGGAGGCACGGGCGATGCGGTCGGACAGCCGGCGGCACAGTCCGGCGTCGCGGTACTCATCCAGATGTTCCATCGTGCTCCAACATCTCCCTGAGCAGGGCCAGGGTCTCCTCGGCCTCCCGCCGATCGAGCTTCTGCAGGGCGAATCCGGCATGGACGATGATGTAATCGCCGATATTCACATCGCGGAGAAAGCGCAGATCGACCCGACGCGACACCCCGCCGATATCAGCCAGGCCCCGGTCCCCGCGGACCTCGGTCACCCGCATGGGCACGCTCAGACACATGATGTCCCTCCCCCCTGGAGGAATACGGCCACAGCCGCCTGCCCAAGAGCCAGGCCCCCGTCATTGGGAGGCACCTGGTGATGGGTCAGAACCTCGAACTCTTCCTGCCTCAGCATATCGGCCGTCTCCGCGGCCAGGATGGCATTCTGGAAGCTGCCCCCGGTGAGAGCCACCCGGTTCAGACCGTCCTGTTTTCGGATCCTGCAACAGCACAAGACGGTCAGATCGGCCACCGAACGGTGAAACCGGCGGGCGATTTCCTCTCTGGGGCGGCCTCGCGCCAGATCATCGAGAATGTCTCTGATCAGAGGACCGGCTTCGGCGACCAGCCCGGGGTCGCGTTCCAGCAGCTTCCAGCCGTAGCCCGGCAGACCATCCGGAGCCTCCCGGGCGGCCGTCTCCAGGCTCACGGCGGCCTGCCCCTCGTATGTATTCTCCAGGCAAAAACCCAGCAGAGCCGAGACAGCGTCGAACAGGCGTCCCATGCTGGAGGCCGGAGGGCTATTGACGCTTCGCCTGAGCATATGAAGAACACCCGCCAGGGTATCCTCATCCTGGCCGAGCAGTTCTTTCGCTCGAGGGACCGCTTGCTCTCCGTAGATATCGTAGAGATAGCTCAGAGCCACACGCCAGGGCTGCCGATTGGCGGCATCGCCTCCGGGGAGAGGGATGTATTTCAGCTGCCCGCGGCGGCGGTAGTTTCCATAATCGGCGACCAGAAATTCGGCCCCCCAGATGTGACCGTCGGCACCATAGCCCATCCCGTCGAAGACGACCCCGATGACGGGTCCCCGGACGCCGTTGTCGGCCAGGCAGGCAGCCACGTGGGCATGGTGGTGCTGAACGGCCACCAGGCGCGGCGCCGTCCGGGAAGCTTCCCCCCTTCGAATTGCGTACTGGGTGGAAAAATATTGCGGATGAAGATCGTGGGCCAGAACCTGGGGCGTGATATCGAACAGGTGCTGGAACCGATCGACCATCTGCTCGAAAAATCGGTAGGTCTCCAGATTCTTCAGATCGCCGATGTGCTGGCTGAGAAATGCGTGATCTTCCCGGGCCAGGCAGAATGTGTTCTTCAGCTCGGGACCGCAGGCCAGTGTCGGCGGCCCGGAGAAGGGCAGCCGCAGCGGCACAGGCGCATATCCTCTGGCCCGGCGAAGCAGAACCGGTTCTCCGGCGATACATCTGAGGATGGAATCGTCGCAGCGGGTATGGATGTCACGATTATGAAGGAGAAAGGCGTCGGCGATGCCGGACAGTTCTTCCACGGCCTCGCCGTTGCCGCTGATCAGCGGTTGGTCGCTGCGGTTGGCGCTGGTAGCCACCATAGCCCGGAGTCCCCCCGTGAGCAGCAGCGTGTGTACCGGGGCATACGGCAGCATCACGCCCAGGGTATCGTTTCCGGGCGCCACGGCCGGACTGATCGGAGCCCGGCTTCGCCGCCGGAGCACCACGATGGGGCGCCGGGGAGAGGATAACTGGGCCTCTTCTTCCGTGGAGAGATGACAGCTTTTTCTGACCGTCTCCAGGTCCGGCATCATCACGGCCAGCGGTTTTACCGGTCGCCGTTTACGGCGGCGCAGTTCCTGCACGGCTGCGGAGTTTGCGGCGTCGCAGCACAGGTGGAACCCGCCCAGACCCCTGACGGCTAAAATCTTTCCGTTCTGAAGATGGTCCCGGGCTCTGCCCAGAGCCGTCTCTCCCCGGTCATCATCCCGACCATCCCGATGAAAGATCAGATGGGGACCGCAATCCGGGCAGGCGTTGGGCTGGGCATGATAGCGGCGATGCTCGATGTCGCCATATTCGTCCCGGCAACGGCGGCACATGGAGAAATCGGCCATGGTCGTCATGGGCCGGTCGTAGGGCATGTCCCGGATGATGGTGAAGCGGGGGCCGCAATCGGTACAATTGATAAACGGATACCGATGCCGGCGATCGTTCGGGTCGACCAATTCCTCGAGGCAGCGGTCGCAGGTGGCAATATCGGGCGGCACCAGGGCGAACTCATCTTCCCGCCGGAAGCTCTGCTCCACGGAAAAACTTGTTAATCCCTGCAGCGGAACCGGGTGATAGCTCTGGCCGGTGATCTGCGCCAGAGGCGGGGCTTCCCGGGAAACTCGCCGGGTGAATTGCTGCACCCGCTGGTCGGGACCTTCCACCCGGATATCGACCCCCCCGGAGAAGTTCCTCACCGTCCCGGCCAGTCCGCATTCCCTGGCCAATCGATGGACGAAGGGCCGGAATCCGACGCCCTGGACCACTCCCCTGAGGGTGATGACGGCCCCCACGAGCGAGCCCTCTCCCCCGGCGGGATACGTCTGCCGGTCACCGGTCCGGTCACGAAGATCGATGCGAGCTTTCGATTTCAACGAGGTCCTTTCTCTTCCAAGGCGGAGAAGGCCAGGGAGTGTAGCTCCCCGGTGACCCGTCGGACGACCTCCGGGATGGCCCTCTCGACCTCCTGCCCGCATCCCCGGCGCCATTCCCGGGAAATCTCGGTCTCTATGGCATAAACGATAACCGTGTCCGGAAGGTCACCGCCGGCCCTCCGGCCGGTCTCCAGAATCCCGCGCAGCCCCATATGATGGACCGACCAGGGAATCACCTCCGAGGGCCCGGAAGCGGCCGGCAGATCATCTTCAGTCAGGCGATAGATCCGGCCCGGTTTTCCGTCCCCGGTCTGGATGGCGTCGATCAAGATCAATGCCCGGTAGCCGGCCATCAGGTCTAACAGAATCATGCCCGCGGCGCCGGTCTCCAGAACATCGGCATCCTGGACGATCGTCTTTTGTCGCCGCAGCTCCCGGACCACTCTGAGCCCCACGGCATCGTCGCCCAGACAGTCGTTGCCCAGGCCCAGGACCAATATTTTCTTCGCCTCCGTCATGTGGCTCGTCGATATCATCCGTGCCGCGGTCGGCCGTCGGCTTTCAGGGCCGTTTCCATGATCACCTCGGACAGGGTTGGATGCGCGTGGATGGTTGCGGCCAGGTCCCTCACCCGGCATCCGGTCTGCAGGGCCAGGGTCCCCTCGGCGATCAGATCGGTGGCCCGGGCGCCGACGATATGCAGACCCAGCACCCGGCCGGTTCCACTCTCCCAGACGATCTTGGCCTGGCCGGCCAATTCCCCCAGGGCATGTGCCTTGCCGATGGATCTGTACAACACCTTTTCGGCTCGCGCCGAAAGACCTTGATCGGCGGCCTGCGCTTCGGTCAGACCCGCATCGGCCACCTCGGGAATGGAGAAGACGGCGCTGGGAACGGCCTGATAGCTCATCACGGATGTCTCCCCGAGGGCATTCTCGGCGGCCACAACGCCCTCGGCTGAGGCCACATGGGCCAGCATGATCTTCGACGGCCCGAGCGCATCGCCGATGGCGAAGACCCCCGGCCGGTCCGTCTGCATATGCTCGTCGACTGCCAGCCAGCCGCCCTCATCCGTCGTCAGGCCGACGCTTTTCAGCCCCAGCCGGGACGTGTCGGAGCGCCGGCCGATGCACACCAGCATCCGCTGGCAGATCTCTGTCCGGGACGTGACCGGTCCGGCTTTGCCCGGACCGGGTGGCCGCGGGGCGATCGTTACCCGGAGACCTTTTTGGGACCGCTCCAGGGATGTGACCGTATGTCCCAGGAAGACATCGATGTGCTGCTTTTTCATCTCCCGGGCCAGCGTGCCGGAACAGTCCGGGTCCACCGCAGGCTGCGGCAACAGCCGGTCCAGCGCTTCCACCAGGGTCACCCGAGCGCCCAGGGCGGAGAAAATACAGGCGAACTCACAGCCGATGGCCCCACCCCCCACAATCAGCAGCGACTCCGGCACCCGGTCCAGAAGGAAGACATCGCCGCTGGAGAGAATCTCCTTGCCGTCGAAGGGAATGCCGGTCAGAGCGGCCGGCCGGCTGCCCGTGGCCAGAATCAACCGATCCCATGAAACGACCCGCTCCTCTCCGGTTCCGGCCCTGACCATGAGACGGCCGTCCCCGGAGACGGCGGCCGTCCCCCTGATCAGGTCGATGCCGTGCTTTTTCAGGAGATGCTCGATGCCCTTGATCTGGTCGGCCACGATGCGGTTCTTATATTCCATCAGACGGACCATGTCCACCCTGGCCGGGGCCGCGGCGGGCAGGCCGAAGCTTTCTCCGCGGCGCCAGTGCACCATCAGATGGGCGACCGACTGCATGATCTTGGAGGGGATACAGCCCCAGTTCAGGCAGGTGCCGCCGACAGCCTCCTTCTCGATCAAGAATACCTCGGCGCCCATCTGGGCCGCTCGCAAGGCGGCCACATATCCGCCGGGTCCGGCGCCCACGATGGCGACTCTGGTTCTCATTCGATCACCTCATCGGTTCATGGATCATCGACGGCCGGCCGTATTACCCATAAAGAAGATAGTCCCGCACGGGGCGGGACTCTTCTTCATCGCGGTGATATTCTCCTCTTAACGGGAGATGGTCTCCAGCAGCCGGCGGTCATGATCGCGGATCTCCACGGTCAGGGGCATCTCGCCCGGAAGCGAATGTGTGGCGCAGGCCAGACAGGGGTCGTAGGCCCGGAAGGCCATCTCTACCAGATTCAGCAATCCCTGGCTGACCTTCTGGCCTTTTTTGATCACGCCCTGGGCGGCCTTCTTCAGAGACATGCAGATGGCGGCATTATTATTGGTCGTCCCGACGATAAGATTGACCTTCTGGACGATCCCGTTCTCGTCGGTCTGGTAATGATGGATCAGCGTTCCCCGGGGAGCCTCCACCTGGCCCACGCCCTCGCTGGGCGTTTCGGTGGGAATCGTCCTCACCTCCGGACTGGTGATCTCTGGATCCTGAACAAGTTCCATCATCCGCTCGGCGGCATAGAGCATTTCGACCAGACGAGCCCAGTGCGTCGCCAGGGTGGCGTGGACCGGCTTGCCCCCCAGGGTGTCATAGAAACGCTGATACTGTTCCTGGGCCATCGGAGTGGCCATGCCATCGGCGGCATTGAGACGCGACAGTGGAGTGGCCTTATAGACGCCGCTGTCCGGACCGTCGACCAATCCTTTCCAGCCGATCTTTTTCAGATACGGGAATTTCAGGTAGGTCCAGGGCTCCACGTGCTCTTCCAGATGCTTCTCGTAGTCGGCGGCGGGAAACTTGGCAAATTCCTTGCCCTCGGTATCGACCACCCGCAACTGACCATCATAGAAGTTAACCCGGTTGTCTTCGTCTACCGTGCCGATGGAGTATGTTTTATGGGCATAGGCATCGCTCACGATCAGGTCGACATATTGCTTGTTGGCCAGCACGATGTCGTCGAACAGCTTCAGGCTCCACTGGCTGAAGTCCACAGCCTCCTTAGCCACGGCCTCGATCTGCAGGCGCTCTTCTTCGTTGATGCTTTTGCTCACCCCCCCGGGCAGCGCGTTGACGGGATGAACCGTCCGCCCGCCCAGCATCTTGATGACGCCGTGAAGAGCATGCCGGGCATTGATTACGCGCAGGCCTGCTTCCTTGCCGACCCTGGCGATGACGCCTAGGATATTTCTCTCGCCCGGGCTGGCCTCGGGGCCGACCACGAAATCAGGACCACCCAGAATATAAAAATGGGTGGCGTGATCGGTGACATAAAAGGCGCTGTACATCAATTCCCTGATCTTCCTGGCGGCGCTGGGGATTTCCACCCCGTAGACAGCGTCGCAGGCCTTGGCCGAGGCCATGTGGTGAGCCTCGGGGCAAACCCCGCAGATGCGCGTGGTAATGCGGGGCAGCTCTTCCACGGGATGCCCTTCGCAGAATTTTTCGAAGCCCCGCAG
>CAZOYL010000063.1:0-4538 GCA_964584035.1 uncultured Gemmatimonadota bacterium
AGCCGGTAGAAGGTGGGTAAAAAGAAACCGGATAAGAACAGGATCAGGATGAAAGCCGACGGCAGAATCCATTGCGGACCGAACCAGGAAGATAGCGTCCAGACGATGACCATCAGAAACAGGATCACCGCCAGGGAACGAAAAAAACTCTCCTTGAGCGGCCAAACCGACCACTCCAGGCGATCGTTATCGGCGCGATCGTTATGGCCGGAGTCATTATCGGCGGAATTATTATGGCCGGAGTCATGAAGAGCTCTGTCAGCATGGGCCGGCTGGCTTCCTCGATCGTGCACCGTTCTTCACGCTCCTGCGGTGTGCCGTTATTCCAGTCGGATGAACCGGCCGTCCTGGATGGTCAGGATCATGGCCTCGTCATTGGCGCCCTGCCCGCGGGCGAAGGAGATGTTTCCGGTCAGCCCCCGGAAATCCTCGATGAGCGAGAGATACTGACACAGGGCCTCTGGAGTATAGGCTCCCGCCGCGATGCCCTCCAGCAGCAGGAGGGCGCACTCATAGCTGAAAACGGCTACCTTTCCCGGCTGCCGGCCGTATCGATCGGCGAATGCCGCGGCGAATTCCTGGTATCCGGGATCGGACAGCTCCTCGACGTAATCGGTGGCAAAATGAATGCCGTCCAGGTATCGTCCCCCGATTCGCCGGGCCTCTTGGCCGCCCCATCCGCTGGTCCCGCAAACGAGGGTTTCCAGCCGGTGAAAGGCGACCTGCGGGGCGATCATGCCGGCCTCCCGGGGAGAGGCAGGCACGAACAGTCCGTCGATGTACACCCGCCGCTCCGAGAGAGGCAGCGTGTCCGGTTCAGAATGAGTCGTCATCTTCGGCAGCGCCCCGATCGCTTCCAGGCTGTCATCGTAGGCCTGTTTCCGGCGCCGGATCTGGAGCAGCTGCTCCTTAAAATCGGTGTCGCCGGACTGATACCAGGTGACCGTCAGGATGCTGGCCCCCTCTTCTTCGGCGATCCGGGTGAAACCCTCCACGGCGGCCTGCCCATAGCTGTCCCGGGGCGCCAGGACGGCGAAGGTTTGCAGATTCAGCTCGCGAACGCCATAGGAGGCCATCCGTTCGCCCAGGGTGCGGGATCCCACGCTGCGCTGAAAAACGAACCGGCCCACCTGAGCGATGTTTTCCTCGGCGGCCGTGGGGGTGATCATGGGCACCTCGCGGCAGTCACAAACCGCTCCCACCCCGACGGCATTGGCGCTGAGCAGCGGCCCCACCAGGGCCACGGCGCCATCATCACCAATCAGCTCTCCGGCCGCCCGGACGGCCCGAACCGCCGATCCGCCGGAGTCTCTGGCCTGCACGTTGACGGTTATATCGGAGAACGGATGCGGCTCTCCGACGGCCAGCTCGACGCCGTGAAGGAGATCGTTTCCATAGTCGGCGTAGGGCCCTGAAAGGGGGGACACCACCCCGATGATCAGGCGGGAGGGCCGTTTTTCGACGGCTCCGGCATGAAGAGCCCGAGCCTCCTGAGCCGCTTGACCGTCGGGAAATCGCCTGAGCACTTGCTCAATTCTGGTCAGGGCCTCTTCCCGGTGCCCCGCGGAGAGCTCTCGGCGGGCCATCTCCACCAGGATCCAGGGACTGATCTCATCGTCGGTCAGGTCTTCATAGAGGTTGCTCAGCTGCCAAAGGGATAGCTGTTCGGAGATCAGCACCCGGAGACCGCTCCGGGCCAGATCCATCAGCCGGGGATTGTCGCCGTGCGCGATGACCTGGCGAAGCTGATCGGTTGAACGCCAGTACTGCCCCTGGCGATAATAACAATTCCCCAGCAGATATCTGGCGTTGTCTTCATAGGATGTGCCGGAGTGTTCGGCCAGCAGGGATCCAATGCTTTCGATCGCCTGGTCATAGTTCTGAAGCCAATAGTAGCATTTGGCCTGCATCAGCAGCGCCGCCGTGACGCGGCGATGTTCGGGATAATCACGGAGGAATCCGCGAAATCCCATCAGGGCACGGTAATCATCGGCCTGGCGGTAGTGCTCTACCGCCTCCTGAAAAACAGCCTCGGCCGGGTCCCCACCGGTCAGATCCTGGGCCAGACCTGTTCCGGCGCATAGGATCAGAAGCGCCAGAGCGCCTCCGATGAATGCGGGAACGGCATCTTGAAATGCGGAAACGGCATCTTGAACGGAAAATTTTCTCATGACCCGATAAGAAAAAATCGAGGTGGTCATGTCCTGTCCTTTCTTCACCTCAGAAATTGGACAGCACCCCGACGGTTTGCGCAGTCATATGGTCACCATCGCGGCCGGCCAAAGATCCGGTACCGGTCAGACTGGTTACAGCGAGAATTTGCCAAAATCCTCGGGGTTGATCCTTTTAAGGCGCTCCCGGAGATTATTGACTCGTTCTTCGTCGTTGAGACCGGAAGATTTCTGGTCGCTATCCAGAACATGGCTGGCCACGTAGATGGGAGCGTCGCAGCGCAGGGCAAGAGCGATGGAATCGCTGGGGCGAGCGTCGATGGTCACCAGGAAATTCTCCCGCTCAACATAGATCTGAGCATAGAAGGTCTGATCCTGCAGATCGTTGATGACCACTTTGACCACCTTGCTGTCGAAGCCGTCGATGATCAGCTTCATGAGGTCGTGAGTCATGGGCCGTTTCAGATCTACATCGGCCAGTTTCATGGCGATGGCCGCCGCCTCGGAGTGACCGATCCAGATGGGCAGAACGCGTGAGTCGTCGTCCTCCGAATCGGCCAATATGACCACCGGGGACTTGGTGCTCAGATCAATGGCCAGACCGCTGACATGCATTCGTCGCATGGCGTGTGTGCTCCCTTTTCCAGAGTGTGGTGCCGGAGAAATATGGCTCACAGCGTCCTTCCCCAGAGGCCCATGCACAGGGCCACCAGCGAGCCCAGGACGAGCTCGCGGAGGGCGGCATCTTTTTTCCCCTCAGACACCCACAGACCCACTCCGGGCAGCAGCAGGAGGGGAATCAGGAACAACAGGCGGCCGCCCCCTGTCATCGCGGCGACCAGGCCGCCCCGCTGTATGTATCCGCTCAGTCTCCATTGGGTGGAGGGCCGGGCTAAGGAACTCTTGTTCTTTTTAAGTTCTTGTTTAAAAGCCTTTTGAGAAGATCCGACGGCGCCCTTTGATGGTCGCGACGATCCGTATCGAAGGGCGGCCGATGGGATATACGAAGAAAGCAGCGGGCTGACCCAGATGGCGATGATGTAAGCCGTGCCGAGCTGCAACCTGGGGATCAGGCTGGCGGAATCATCGGCCGCCGCGATCATCCGGGAATGCCGGGAGAGGAACAGACAGACCAACCCGATGGCGACCAGGTGCAGCACCTGGTCGAGCAGAAAGGTGCCCAGATGATCTCCGTGCCCCGAGCTGCCCAGTGTCAGCTTGGCTTTATCGACGGCTGCGTGAAACAGCCACAGAAAAACAAGGCCGCCCCAGAACGGGGGACTGTTCAGATAGGGGCCGGTGGTTGCGATGCTGGTCAGGGCGAAGATGGCGACATGCAGCAGAACGCCCCAGGCACATCGCTTTTTGACCAGAAAGACGGCATCGGTTTGGAGGGCGAAGTCGGCGATAAAGTGCGCCAACACCAGCCTCCAGAACACCGTCATGGCCCTCTCCCGGCCGAAGTCATATGGAGCTTACGCTTATGCTGATAACACGTTGGTATTCGATAAAAATATACACCGGCAGGAAAAACAGGTCAAGGACTTTTTCTCCCATCTATGGGCAAAATCCCCTTGACAAAAGGGGCATTATGGGCTACCGTGATGGTGAAAGATTCATATCGAGAAAACAACACGGAGAGCTCACCCGGCTGGACTGGGATGAGTTCGATAGAGCGGCCTTCGGTCGCCCCTGAGATCGCGGTGGGCTGGCGATGGCCGGCCGGTTGATGTCGATAAAGAGGATGTTATGTCGATCAAGGAAGAAAATTATAAACGCTTGGAGGATTTCGCCCGGAGTCAGGGAGTCGCCATGTTCGGGGTGGCCGACATCGCCCCCATCCGGGACACATTTCATATCGATCCGCCCGGGAGCGTGGCCCATCTGGACCGGGCCATTTCCATGGCCGTGCGCCTTTCCGACGCGGTCCTGGAGACACTGGTGGACAAGCCGAACCTGTTATACAAGCATCATTATCGGGAGGCCAACGAGCTGCTGGACGGCGTCGCCTTCCGGATGGCCGCGCAGATCGAGGATTGGGACTACCGGGCCCTGGCCGTCGCCGCCTCCCAGACGATCGACTGGCGCAAACAGCTGGCCCATCTTTCTCATAAGAAGGTGGCCGTCGCGGCCGGCCTGGGCTGGCTGGGGCGTCATAACCTGCTGGTTACCCCACAGTACGGCTCTCGAGTCCGCCTGGTGACCGTTCTGACCAGCATGCCGCTGCGATTGGACACGCCCCTGCCGGATGACTGCGGATCCTGCCGGGCCTGCCTGACGGTCTGCCCGGCGAAGGCCATCAAGGAGCGCCAGCAGGAATTCGATCACCAGGCCTGTTATGAACAGTTAAGGTTTTTTGCCCAGAAG
>CAZOYL010000063.1:4548-14268 GCA_964584035.1 uncultured Gemmatimonadota bacterium
GACAATAAGCGGTCGGCCGTCAGCGGAACCTCGCGGCCGTCTGCCCGGATTGTGAATCCCTTGAGGATCCAACCATGCAACCAAACGAACCGAAACGCATTTGCCTGGCCCGCCTGCCTACTCCGATCATCAGGCTGGAGCGGATGACGCGGCTTCTCGGCGGCCCGGAGATCTACTTCAAGCGTGACGATCTCACCGGCATCGGGCTGTCGGGCAATAAGGTCCGCAAGCTGGAGTACCTTTTGGCCGATGCCAGGGAGCAGGGCGCCGATACGGTCATCACCTGCGGCGGAATTCAGTCCAACCATGCCCGGGCGGTGGCCGTCGCGGCGGCGCAGAGCGGCCAGCGGGCGGTATTGGTCCTGCGGGGCGAGAGGGTCGACCCCTATGACGGTAACGTCCTGCTGGACCGCCTGGTGGACGCCGAAATCAGGCTGGTCACGGCCGAGCAGTATCGCCGGCGGATCGGTCCGATCATGGAACAGGTGGCCGAAGAGCTGCGCCGCGCCGGCCGCCGCCCCTATATCATCCCCGAGGGAGGCTCCAACCCCGTCGGTGTCTGGGGTTACATCCGGGCCAGCGGGGAGATCCGGGATCAGCTTGGGGAGATGGGCCTGGAGGTCGATGTCGTCGTCACCGCCGTGGGGTCCGGGGGGACACAGGCCGGTCTGATCATCGGGAGGAAGCTCGACGGACCGCCGGCCGAGGTCATCGGTATCAATGTTTGCGACACCGCCGGGCACTTTCGAGATCTCATCAGCCGATTGGTCAACGAGACCATCGAGAGATACCGGCTACCGGTTCAGGTCGCCTCCCGGGAGATCGACCTGATCGACGGCTATGTGGGCCGGGGCTATGCCCTCAGCCGGCCCGAAGAGCTGGCCCTGATCCGCACCGTGGCCCGGGAGGAGGGTCTTTTCCTCGATCCGGTCTACACCGGGAAGGCCTTCTTCGGTCTGGCCGATCAGATCCGGCAGGGGCGGTTCAAAAAAGGGCAAAGGATCCTGTTCATGCATACCGGAGGCATCTACGGTTTGTTCACCCCGGCCAAACGGGAGGGGCTGTTTCCCGGACAGGCCTGAGGCGTGGCGAGAGAATAAATATGCGAGGCGGCCGCCCGGGATCGTTCCAGGCGGCCGCCTTTTCATCAGAATGGGTACAAAGTATCCATTCGAGCCGTTACGGTGTTCTGGCGTCATCCTTTTGCTATCATGAAGTTACTGCCGGGAGGCGAATACCGTGTTCCTGTGTCGGCATTCGCAGCCGCCTCCTGGGGATCATCCGGCGTTCACTGTTGCGGCCGAACCGGTTGTCGGCGAATGGATAAGGTGGTTTCATGTGTCCCTATCCGGTTCTGGCACGGGCCTTGCCTGATACATCCGATGTCATTGAAACTGACCCGGGGGATTTGGGGCCCCCATTCGCGCATCCGTGATCCGACACCTCGCCGCAGACCTGGATCCCCCTGGCAGTTTCTTTCCGGCCCGCCGCGCTTTCCTCGATCGCAACCGCCCTTTCTCCCTCTACCGTATCAGCAGCCACAGCGCGATCAGCAGTCCGCCGAGATAGGCTCGATAGATCCGGATGCCATGGACCTGAAACAGATGTCCACCGGGGATCTTATCTTCGGCGCGCAGCTGCCGGCGCAGCCACAGGTGCTCATAGAGATCGATCAGGATCAGCAGGACTGCGAGCAGCAGAATGGCCTTGGCCATCGGGGCGATCCCCTACTCCTTCACCACCCAGACCTTGACCTTCCCCTGAACGTCATGATGCAGTTTGATGGGAATGGTGTACACACCCAGCGCCTTGATCGGCTCCTCCAGCAGAATCTTCTTCTTGTCGAGCTCGAAGCCCTTCTCTTTCAGCAGCTGAGAGATTGTCTGAGCGGTCACCGAACCGAATACGCGGTCCTCATCCCCAACCGATACGGTGGCGGTGATGGAAACGGACTTCAATTTCTTCGCCACCTCGTCGGCCAGGCGCCGGGTCTTGTTTTCACGAACGTCGAGCTGCTTCTTCTGCTCCTCGAAAGTGCGCATGTTGCCGGGGGTGGCTCGCAGCGCCAATCCTTGGGGGATAAGGAAGTTGCGGGCATAACCGTCCTTCACCGTGACGATATCGCCCCGTTCGCCCAAGCGGTCGACCACTTCTCTGAGAATGATCTTCATAATGATAACTCCAAACGATTAGCGATAAATCTCGGCCGTGTAAGGCAGCAGTGCCAGATGCCGGGCCCGTTTAATGGCGGTGGTCAGTTGACGCTGATGTCTCGCGCAGGTTCCTGAAATTCTGCGGGGGACGATCTTCCCTCGTTCCGTCTGATACCGGCGGATTCGTTTTTCATCCTTATAGTCGATATGAACGATCTTCGCCTCGCAGAAGCGGCAGACCTTTCTTCTTCTGCCTTTGCCGAATTTGAAAGCGGCCATGGGAAAACTCCTTTATGTTGAAATCTCTGATGAACGGGATCCTGTTTTCTGCCGTGAGGCTCAGGATCCGGATTCGGCATCCTGATCTTTTTTATCCCTCGCGGTCGCTTCATCGGCCGGTTCATCGGCCGCAGCCGCTTCATCGGCATCACCGGCGGAGTTCTCTGAATCCTCTTCCGCCGGGGCCGCTTTGGGCTGTTCTTCTTCCTCTGTTGCGGTCTCCTCCGGCGTATTCTCCTGTGGTGTCTGTGCGGCCGAATCCGCCTCCGGCGCATCTTCCTCAGCGCCGGCCGTGCCTGCGGCCTCCGCCTGGGAAGCGGCTGGAGCCGTGGGTTCCGGGCTTTCGACCGCCGTCTGGGCAGGCTTTTCCGCAGCCGGGCGCCCGGGAGCGGCCGTTACCGGCGCAACAGCCGCGGCCGCTTCAGCAGAGGCTTTCTCGGCTGCGGCCTTATCAACAGATGCTTTGTCGGCAGATGCTTTATCGACTTTGGCCGCCATCTCCTCGGGAGTGTGTATCGACAACACCGTGAGATAGCGCAGGCAGAGCTCATTGAGCTTGTACTGGTTTTCCAGAACCCTGGGGAGCTGTTCCTCGCCCCTGAAATAGATACAGGTATAGAAGCCCTGGATTTTGTGCTTGATCTCGTAGGACAGTTTTCGCACGCCCCAGCGGTCCACCAGGATCACTTCGCCATTCTGAGCGGCGATCAGATCCGTCACCTTTTTAATCTCGGCGTCGATGGCATCTGGGGCGGCATCGAGGATGAAGATGGTTTCGTACAGATTCATCGTCCTATGACCTCCCTCTGGACGTTGGATGAACGGCCCCGGCCCGAAGCCGGAGCAGGGATGATGATGCGGGCGCCCGATCAGGCGACCGGTGTGATAGAAGAAACTTCCGGCGAGCCTTGACCGATTCCATCAGCTCGCCTGGAATTTAATGGTCAGGATGTCACCGTCCTGAACGACGTAGTCCTTGCCCTCTATGGCCCAATGCCCGTGTTCTCGGGCGGTTTGCTCGGAACCGTAGGTTTCCAGATCGGCGAAGGCGAGCACCTCGGCCTTGATGAACCCTCTCTCCATGTCGGAGTGCACCTTGCCGGCGGCCGCCGGAGCCTTCTGCCCCCGCTGCAGGGTCCAGGCACGGACCTCGTTCTCTCCGGCGATGGTGTAGAACGTGATCAGATCCAGGAGCCGGTATCCCACCTGGATGACCTTCCGCAGGCTCGACTCGGAGATGCCATAGCTGTTCAGAAATTCGCTCCGTTCCTCGGCGGAGAGATCGACCAGCTCGCTCTCCAACTTGGAGGAGACAGCGACCGTTTCTCTTCCTCTGGCGGCGGCATGGTCCCTCACAGCGCGGGAATATTCGTTTCCCCCGGAGATGCCGGCCTCGTCGATGTTGGCCACGTAGATGTGCGGCTTGACGGTCAGCAGGGGGGTCTCTTTGAGCAGCTCCCCGGCCGCATCGTCCAGGTTCAGGCTCTCCGCCGGCCGGCCCTGGCCGAGACTCTCCCGGATCCGCTCCAGAAGAACCAGCTCCTTTTTCGATTCCTCCGATCCCGCAGAGTGGACCTTGGCGACCTTCGCCAGGCGGCGCTCCACCGTGTCGAGATCGGCCAGCATCAGCTCCGTCTCCACCACCGATATATCCCGAACCGGATCGATGGTGCCGTCGACATGGGCGACGTTGTCATCCTGAAAGCAGCGCACCACGTGGACCACGGCGTCGACGTTGCGGATGTGGCTGAGAAACTGGTTTCCCAGCCCCTCGCCGTGACTGGCACCTTTGACCAGCCCGGCGATATCGACGAACTCGATATGCGTCGGCGTCAGCTTGGGCGGCTTGAGGATCTCCCCGAGTCTTTCCAGCCGCGGATCGGGGAGGATCGCCACGCCCACGTTCTGATCTATCGTGCAGAAGGGATAATTGCTGGCCGGGGCATGCCCTTTCGTCAGTGCGTTGAACAGCGTGGATTTGCCGACGTTGGGCAGACCGATCAGGCCCAGTTTCATAAGGGCGCTGCCCCCTTCGATAAACGCGTTTCCATGCGAACGGGCCCGGGCCCGGCGGCTCAGCGGATGAACAGGGGAGCCAGAACCAGAGAGATGACCGTCATCAGTTTAATGAGAATGTTGATCGACGGTCCCACCGTGTCCTTCAGGGGATCGCCAACCGTATCGCCCACCACGGCCGCCTTATGGGTGTCAGAGCCCTTGCCGCCAAAATGGCCTGATTCGATATATTTTTTGGCGTTGTCCATGGCCCCGCCGCTGTTGGCCGTTTGAATGCCCAGCATCACCCCGGTCACGATGGCGCCCACCAGCAGACCGCTGAGGGCCACCGGCCCGAGGGCGAATCCCACCGCCACCGGTGCCAGCAGAGCCATCAGCCCGGGCATCATCATGCCCCGCAGGGCTCCCCGGGTGCTGATGTCCACACAGGTGGCCGAATCGGGTTTGGCCGTTCCCTCCATCAGGCCGGGGATCTCGCGGAACTGCCTGCGGACCTCCTCGATGAGCCGGAAGGCCGAACGGCCCACGGCTTTGAACAGCATGGCCGAGAACAGGAACGGCAGCATGCCCCCGATCAGAAGACCGGCCAGCACCTTCGGCTCCGAAAGTGAGAGCCGGGCGGGCTCCAGATGAGCCGTCTTCATGTAGGCCGACAGCAGGCCGATGGCCGCCAGGGCGGCCGACCCGATGGCGAATCCCTTGCCGATGGCCGCTGTGGTATTGCCCACCGCGTCCAGATGATCGGTGATGGTACGCACCTCATCGGGCAGCTCGGCCATCTCGGCGATGCCCCCGGCGTTATCCGCGATCGGTCCGTAAGAATCCACGGCCACGACCATTCCGGTGGTAGCCAGCATGCCCACCGCGGCCATGGCCACGCCGTACATGCCCGACAGGTGATGGGCCAGCAGCACCGTGCCGGCCAGGATCAGGATGGGGAAGGCGGTGCTGCGCATCCCGATGGCCAGCCCGTTGGTGACCGCGATGGCCGGGCCCGTCTGGGCGCTCTCGGCCAGGGAACGGACCGGGCGGTACCGGGCGGAGGTGAAGTATTCGCTGGTGAATCCGACGATGATGCCGCAGACGAGACCCGCCAGGATGGCCCAGAAGGGGCCCAGTTTCCCGTAGCTGCCGTAAGCGGTTCCCAGGCCGTCGATGATCAGAAAGGCCGCCCCGGCGGTCAACGCCGCGCTCAGATACGTGCCCCCCAGCAGGGCCGACTGAGGATTGGATCTGCCCATGATGCGCACGAAGATCACGCCCAGGATGGAGGCGATGATGCCGGCGCTGGCCACATAAATGGGCAGAAAGACCAGCCGGTTGGAAATCAGCGCGGCGCCGGGCTGGGCGGAGACGGCAAAGGCCGCGGCGATGGCCATGGAGGCGATGATCGATTCGATGTACGATTCCAGGAGGTCCGAGCCCAGGCCGGCCACGTCGCCCACGTTGTCGCCCACGTTGTCGGCGATCACGGCCGGATTCCGGGGATCGTCCTCCGGAATGCCGGCCTCCACCTTGCCCACCAGGTCGGCCCCCATGTCGGCCCCTTTGGTGTAGATCCCGCCGCCGCAGCGGGCGAACAGGGCCATCAGGCTGGCGCCCATGGCATACCCGTTGATGATGACGGTCTTCTCGGGCGTGATGCCCCCGGGGGCGAAGATGAAGATGACGGCCACCAATCCCAGCAGAGCCAATCCGACGACGCCCAGGCCCATCACGGCACCGCCCGATACGGCCACCGCCAAGGCCTCCTTCAGGCCGCTGCGGGCGGCCTGAGTGGTGCGGGCATTGGATTGAGTGGCGATACGCATGCCCAGGTATCCGGCCAGGGCCGACACCAGAGCGCCGAAGGCAAAACTGATTCCCGTTCGCCAGCTCAGATTGGTCAGCGAGAGGACCACGGCGATGGCGGCCACCACCAGAAAAACGGTCTTGTACTCCCGCATCAGAAAGGCTCGGGCGCCTGTCTGGATGGCCGCGGAGATTTCTCGCATTCGCTCGGTGCCCGGGCTCTTTCGGGATGTCCACAGCACCAGGTAGAGAACGAATATCATCGCCAGCAAGCCGGCGATCAGAGGGATCAGCAGTGTCATGTCGCAAGGTTCCTTGTATGACGGTCGATCAACTTATCAGGTGTTGAAACGGTTCATGGTCGATTCGATGCCCTCTCGGAAACAAGACCGGGTTGCGTCGGCCGCCAGCTCGACCATCTCTGCGACCAACGATTGTTCCCCCTGTTCGAATTTCTCCAGAACGTAGCCGATCAGGTCCTGGCCTTCCCCGGGAGACCCGATTCCCAGTCGAAGACGGGCAAAATCGGCAGAAGACAGGCTCGAGATGATCGACTCCAGTCCTCGATGGCCTCCGTCGGATCCGCTGCGCCGAAGTCTGATCTTCCCCAGAGGCAGGTTGACGTCATCGCAGATGATCAGCATCTCGTCCAGCGACAGGCCCAGATGTCCCCGCAGGAACGCGACCGCCCGTCCGCTTTCATTCATGTAGGTGGTCGGCCGGGCCAGCCCGACAGGAGCATCATCCAGATAGCCCGTTCCCAGCAGACAGGGGCCCTGGGTGGCTTTGAGGGCGATGGCCATCCGGCGGGAGAGGGTCTCGATAACCCGGTGTCCCAGATTGTGCCGGGTGAAGGCATATGGTAAACCCGGATTGCCCAGTCCGATGGCCAGATGCAACTTAGCCCTTTTCCTCCGATTTATCTTCTTTGCCCTTTTCTTTCCCCGACGCGGCCTCTTCTTCCTTGCGCTCCTTCTCGACCAGCTCGGGTTCCTCAAGGGCCTCTTCCTCGAGAGCCTCTTTCTCCGCCGCCGCCTTCATGACGGTGGGTGGAACGACCGTGGCGATGGAACGCTCCGGGTCGGTGAGAACTTTCACCTTGGTCACCTTAAGGTCGCTGACATGGATAGAGTCTCCCACGTCGAGTTGAGAAATATCCACCTCGATATGCTCCGGAATATCACCGGGCAGACATTCGACCTCCAGCTCATGAAGGATGCGTTCTAGAATACCGCCCTTATTCATGACACCATCGGGCGTGCCGACCAGCGAGACCGGAACCTGAACGGTGATCTTTTCGGTCATGGAGATGTGCTGGAAATCGACATGAAGGATCTCCCTGGTGACTGGATGATGCTGAACCTCGCGGAGGAGGGCCTTCAGAGATGCCTCCCGGCCGGGAATCTGGATTTCAAAGATGACATTCTCGCCGTGATGGGAATGAAGGATAGCATGAAAGGATTTCCCATCCACGGTCAGGGGGACGGTTTCCTCTCCATGGCCGTAAATGACCGCGGGAATCTTGCCCCCCGTGCGAAGTTTTTTGGCCGGTCCTTTTCCCATGGTCTCCCGTTTTTCAACTTCCAAGTTGACTTCTGCCATGCTCGAATCCTCCCGTCAGGAGATCGTATTCGGTCACGTCATCCTCTCATCAGTCGAACAGAGAGGTGACCGATTCTTCGTTATGAATGCGTTTGATGGCTTCACCGAAAAGCTCGGAGACCGAGACGACCTCGAATCTGTCCTCCGGGGCGTCCGGGCGCAGCGGGATGGTGTCGGTCACCACCACTCTGGTGATAGTTGACCCACCCACGTTTTTCAGCGCCGGGCCGGAGAGAACAGGATGTGTGCAATATGCGAAGATCTGTTTGGCTCCCAGCTGGCTGAGGGCCTGTGCTCCCTTGCACAGAGTGCTGGCGGTGTTGATCATGTCATCCTGGATGATGACATTTTTCCCGTCCACTTTGCCGATAACGTTCATGACCTCGATCTGGTCCGCTTCGGGGCGCCGTTTGTCGATAAAGGCCAGGGACGTTTTCAGGCGCTGAGCAAAATACCGGGTCATGGCGATGCTGCCCGGATCGGGAGCCACCAGGACGGTATCGGGCAGCCGGCGGTCCTTGATGTGCTTGATGAACACCGGAGCGGCGAACAGGTGATCCAGGGGAATGTCGAAAAATCCCTGAATCTGGGCGGCGTGGAGATCCATGGTCAGGACGCGATTGGCCCCCGCCTGAGTCAGGAGATTGGCGATCAGTTTGGCCGAGATGGGCACTCGCGGCTGGTCTTTTCTATCCTGCCGGGCATATCCGAAATAGGGGATCACGGCCGTGATCCGGCGAGCCGAAGCGCGCCTGGCGGCGTCCAGCATGAGAAGCAGTTCCATGAGGTGCTCGGCGGGAGCGTGGGTCGATTGTATGATGAAGATGTCGGCTCCGCGGACGTTCTCATGGATTTTGACATGGATCTCCCCATCGCTGAATTGATCGATGATGGCTTTCGAGAGAGGAATGTCCAGATACTGGCTGATCTTCTCGGCGAGAGGACGGTTCGCGTTGCCGGAGAAAAGCTTGAGCTCATCCTTCATGGGATGTCTCCAATAAACGTCCACCCAGTTGGACACTGGGTGGAAGGGTTCAAACGTTTTCCTCTGATCGGAGGGGCTCTCTCTGTAAGGTGCAATCGGTAAAACCCGCGACTGTCAATGAAACGATCCCATCCCAGCATGGCTGGGGCGGGAGGATTCGAACCTCCGATGCAGGATCCAAAGTCCTGTGTCTTACCGCTTGACGACGCCCCATCCGGTGTCATTATGATTCCGCTTTGTCCTCCTCGGAATCCTCTCCGTAAGCCGCATCCGTCAAATCCTCGGAGATTTCTTCCGGTTCCTCGTCCTTCGGTGCGGTTTCGCTCAGGCCCTGCAGAGAGGTTTCTTCGTTAAGAGCTTTCTCGTATTCCGCCAGGACGATTCTCTCGAGTTGATCTCTCATCTCGTTGTTGATGGGATGGGCGATGTCCTGATAGGTGCCATCCGGCCGCTTTCTGCTGGGCATGGAAACAAAATACCCGTTGTTACCGTTGATGACTTTCAATCCACGCACGACAAAGGCGTCGTCAAATGTGACGTTGGCGAATGCTTTCAGCTTTTCCTCGTCACGAAGTGTGATTCTGACCTCGGTGATTTCCACGCTGGCTCCTCCTTCCAAAATGATGCCGTGAAACGATGATGATGTTGTTGTGTGCTCGCCTTTGCTTGAGCGCACTGAATCATGCTGTTTTCTCAGCCGCTTGTGACACACCCCCTTATAGGCCGGACGACGAAAATTTGCCATCGATCGCGGCGCACCTTCAGGGCTAATTGTTGTGCGGCAGCCCGGTCCTTCACGATTCCGTAGACTGCTGAGCCGCTTCCGGACATGGCCGTGCCGATGGCGCCCTTTGAGAGAAGAACGGACTTTATCTCGGCGATAAGAGGAGTGAT
>CAZOYL010000064.1:0-10010 GCA_964584035.1 uncultured Gemmatimonadota bacterium
AGCCATCGTTTGGCGAGAGCTCATGGCCGGGCGGTCTCCTGAGAAAAAGATCCAAGAGGGCCATCGGGCCGAGCCCACTTCCATGGAGTTGCCGCTGACCTCAACCTGGCGCCAGGGGTCGCCTTATAATGATCACTGTCCTGAGCTCACCCCTGCCGCAGATGAGCGCTGCGTGGTGGGATGTGTGGCCACGGCCATGTCGCAGATCATGTATTATTGGCGGTGGCCCAATACCGGCACCGGCACCGGCAGCACCACCTATCACTATCGATGGAGAGACAGCTGGGATGAGGAGCCGCTGGGCACCAACCCGGGCATCCCGGCGGATCCAGACTGGGTGGGACGTTTAGAATGGACGGCGGCCGGAGGGGGAAAGCTGCGCATGAACGGATACTGGGACCAAACCCTGTATGATAAGGCCTGGGATATCAGCGAGAGCGGTAGTTACCGGAACGCCCTCCAGGCCCTGTGGAGCGATTTGACCAACGCCTCGACCAACTGCAATGCCAATTTCTGGGCGGCCACCTATGACTGGAGTCTCATGGAGGATAACCACACAGATCCTCCGGATGCCGGCGATAATGAGGTGGCCGAGTTGTGCTACCATGCCGGTATTGCCGTCGAGATGGATTATGGCGTGAAGGGATCGGGGGCTTATTCCGAAAACGTCGAGACGGCTCTGCAGGACCATTTTCGATATGACTCTGATGCCGACTATCAATCCAAGGATACCGACAAGATGACCGAGGATATCCAGTGGCTAAGAGTGTTTCACTTCCGGGGACAGGGGCACGCTTGGGTGGTTCTCGGCTATAACAAGGCCACCGATCCGGACAGGCAGTTTTTGATGAACATGGGATGGGGAGGAGCTCCTGGCTGGTACACCTGCGATAACGTTCCCGGCGGGTATACTATCGATCAGCGACACACGTTGCGCATTGTCCCGGAGCAGGGCTTTAAATTCGTGGGCGATGATGATCCCGGCGATGGTTCTCCCAGCGATCCCTACGAAGACATCGATGAAGCCGTCGCCGAGGCTCCCGATTACACCACGCTGATCTTTAGGGCCGGCTCCGACAACGGCTTCAGCGGGCCAAGCCTGGTCATCGACCGGCCCATAACCCTGAGGGGCTATAACGCGGTCATTCGTCGGGCACCGTTTATCCAAGGAGGTCTCTCTCCCGGCCATCATCCAGCTCAGGACAGCCGGCCGTAACCAGGCGGCAGGATGTTCTTGAAGACAGTTTACGTTTTCATCCTTGATTCTCTCTTCTGGTAGGGTTATATTTCTTTTTTAAAGAGAGATTATCGCCTTTTCCCAAGGGGAGGATTGTATCGCATGGAAGTCATCGTCAAGGACAACTACGATGAGATGAGCAAGCTGGCGGCCCGGCTGATCGCCAACGTGATCCGCGAGAAGCCCCGTTGCGTGTTGGGACTGGCCACCGGCAGCACCCCGTTGGGCACCTATAAAGAGCTGATCCGCCTGCACAAGAAAGAGGGGTTAGATTTCTCCCAGGTGGTCACCTTCAACCTGGACGAGTACATCGGCCTCCCGCCGGAGCACGATCAGAGCTATTATTATTTCATGCACGAGAACCTGTTCAACCACATCAACATCCCTTCAGGCAACATTCATCTTCCCCCCGGCACCGATGAGGACCTGGTGGCCGCCTGCCAGCGGTACGAGCAGATGATCGTGGATGCCGGCGGCATCGATATCCAGCTGCTGGGCATCGGGGCCAACGGGCACATCGCCTTCAACGAGCCGGGCTCGTCGCTGGGCTCGCGGACTCGGGTCAAGACCCTGGATGAGGGCACCATTAAGGACAACGCCCGGTTCTTTGACAAGATCGAGGATGTTCCCAGGTATGCCGTCACCATGGGCATCGGCACCATCATGGAGTCCCGGAGCATTCTTTTGCTGGCCAACAAGGCCAATAAGGCTCACGCCATCTCGATCACCGTGGAGGGCCCGGTGACGGCCCTGGTGCCGGCCACCATCGTCCAGCTGCATGCCCATGCCACCATCATCGTCGACCAGGAAGCAGCCTCTGAGCTGAAGCGGGCATACGAACACACCCCCCGGGACCTGACCGAGGCGGTCGCCTACATCAAACGACAGAAGGGGAAGAAGTAGAGGGTGTTAGGCAGGATCATGAAATGCCGGGGCGTATCGATATCGAGATACGCCCTTTTCTTTTTGAAAGGAAAATATAAACCCCACCGGCCGTCAGCAGTAACGCCGGGCTTATAAATCCCGGTTGGAAAGCGAAGGAAACGCAAAAAGGGCGGTTGCTCAACAAAGAGCAGCCGCCCTTTTCATTTCTACTGGCCATATGAATTTGCCGGACGATTCGCGGAACGGTCAGCGGCGGGCCGCCGATCGCTTCCCGATGACCGCCTTCTTGACATTCTCCAGTGACCGGTCGAACTCGCCCACCCGGTTGGACGGGGCCGACTTGCCCTTGGCGTCCGAGGCCGCCCGGATGATGTAGTAGTAATTGGTGCCGGTCGATCCGGCCGCTCCGGCGTCGATGTACTCCGTGCCGGCGGTGTGGCCGATCGAGTCGGCCGGCTCGGCGGCCGGATCATCGTCGCGGTAGACCACGTATCGGTCCACGGTCAGCGGATGGCCGGCGGTGTCCTGGCTCACCGGCGACCAGGTCAGCACGATGTCGCCGCCCGCGGCGTGGCTGGCCAGATCATCGACGGCCGCCGGCGGGGCGTCGGGCTCCAGGGGTTCGATATACTTCCACCGCACCGCGTCGGCGATGACGATCTCATCGGCGTCGTTGGTCAGGGTGACGTCGTGCCCCGTCCCGGCCTCGAACGGGTAGGCGCCCAGCGGATACCACTGCTCCCCGTTGGCCTCCTGGTTGACGCGGACGGTATCGGCGCCGTCGAGATGACGGATGATGAACGGGGCGTCGATGGCCCGGTTGGTTCCCTGAACCCAGTAGGCGAAGACGTCATAGAACCCGTCGGCGGGCAGATCCGGGGTCCAGGCGGCGGTGTTTTCTCCCGATCCGCCGTAGGTCCAGTGGTAGTTCATGTTGTACGGATTGCCATAGGCCCCCGTGGACCAGGAGCCGGCCGTGACGAAATCCGGGGCGCCGTCCTCGTTGTCCACGACGATCTCTGGGGCCGTGCGGGCGCCGTAGAAGAGGCGCTGGTTATTGGGCCAGGCCACCGTCTCCTTGCCGCCCTCGTCCTGGACGCCGGTGACCGTCAGGGTGTAGAGGGTGTTCTCGAAATGGGTGGTGGTGGTCAGATGGATCAGGCGATGGTCGGCCAGGTCCCGGGCGGCGTCCAGGACGGCCAGCCCGTTGTCGAAGCTGTAATTGGCCGCGTTCTGACCGCTCACCGGGTCCACCTGGCGGTTGAACAGCACCGCCACATGGCTGCTGTCGACCGGCAGGGCCACCGAGGCGATGAACGGCCGGGCGCCTTTCCAGGGCATCTCGGGGATGCTGTCAACGTCAGCGTAGGGTCCGGACAGGAGCGTGTTTTTATAGTCGCCGTAGAGGTCGGTGGCCGCGAACATGACCTCGCCCTGGGCGCCCACGGCCCGGCAGCTGTCGATCTCGGTCGACATGGCGGCGGCGCCGAAATCCAGGTAGATGCCGATCCCGCCGTAGACGTGCCGGCCGTAGGAGTTGACCGCATGGTCGCGGAGACGCTCGGCGAACAGGTCGGTATCGGCGGTATAACCCATGATGCCGGTGAAGTCCAGGATCCCGGCCTCTAGCCAGCCGTGGGAGTCCTGAAAGTACCAGGTGTAGCCGCCGTAAAAATCGCCCCATACGGCCGCGGAGATCTTGACCCAAGGTTTCAGTGCGGTGACGCTGTCATAGCAGGCGGCCACCATCTCGGTGACCAGGGTGCGGCGGAAGGCGCCCCACTCGCCGGGACAGGTCCCGGGCGTGCAGCCGGGGTAGTCGCGCGCGAATCGGGCCAGGCTGGAGTCGTCGTAGGAATGGCTGGAGTTGGGATAGCGGATGTAGTCCAGGTGGATGCCGTCGACGTCGTAATGGCTGGCGATATCCATGATCACGTCGTTGACGTGCCGGGCCGCCTGGGGGATGCCCGGGCTGATGTCGGCGTAGCCGGCTTCGCTGGGATCCATGGGGATCCCCTGTTCATCGACCATGATCCATTCCGGGTGGGCGTTGTAGATGTGATCGGGGGAGGAGGGCGGGGTGGAGCCGGACCAGGCCGGCATGGCGTTGACGTAGGCGTGCAGCTCCAGCCCCCGGCTGTGGGCCTCATAGATGGCCACGGCCAGGGGATCGAAACCCGGATAAAAGCCGCCCAGCCGGTCCGACCAGGGCTCGTGCTGCGAGATGTAAAAGGCGTCGCCCTGGCCCCGGATCTGAAACAGCACGGTGTTCATATGGCAGGACGCGATGTTGGCCATCTCGTCCTCGATATGCTGGCGGGTGCTGTACTCGAACCGGGTGAACCAGGCGCAGCGGGCCTCGTCCGCCGATGCGCCCGGGAGGCCGATGGAAATCCCTGAAAAGATCATCAGGCCGCTCAAGACAAGAGCCTGCCGGCGTAGCCTGGTTGCGCTCCGTTTCATGCTCTCTCCAGCCTCGTTCCCGCTAACGAACTGTTCGCGATATCTCTGAGGCGGCCGCCTTCTTGCCGTTGCCCAGGTCGAGGTCGAATTCGCCCACCCGGTTGGATGGCGCCGACTTGCCCTTGGCGTCCGAGGCCGCCCGGATGACGTAATAGTAGTTGCTGGCGGTCGATCCGGCCGCCCCGGGATCGGTATACCCGGTGCCCGAGGCCGCCCCGATCGAGTCGGCCGGCTCGGCTGACGGGTCGTCGTTGCGGTAGATCACGTAGCGGTCTACGGTCAGCGGGTTGCCCGAGGTGTCCTGGGTCACCGGGGACCAGGTCAGGGCGATGTCGCCGGACGATTTCGCGCTGGCCAGGTCGGCGACCGCCGCAGGCGGGGCGTCCGGCTCCAGGGGGCCGATGAAGGTCCACCGGATGGCGTCGGCGATGACATAGACGCCGGTCGTGAAGTTGTCGGTGACCGTCACCCGGGCCGTGTCGGAGAAGGGGAAGTCGCCCAGGTACCGCCAGCCGCCCCCGGACCAGTTCTGGTCGCCGATGGCGCTGTCCGGTCCGGCGTGCGTGTCCAGGTAGTAGTGGGCGTCGGCGGCGTAGTTCTCGTCGTTGACCCAGAAATCAACCGCGTAAATGCCCGGGACGGCGATCGGCGTGGTGTACACAGCCTTGTTGTCCCCGTCGCCGGAGCTGTGATAGCGCTTGTCATCTCCCCAGCAGTCCCCGTAGGTGCTCAGGCTCCAGCCGCTGCCCACCAGTGTAAAATCAGGTGCCCCGTCCGCGTTGTCGACGATGATCTCGATCCCACTGCCGGTCAGGCCGTAGAACTTTCGCCGGTTGTTGGGCCAGGCCACCGTCTCCTTGGCCGACTCGTCGGCCACCCCGGTGACGGTCAGGACATACAGGCTCTCGGGGTGCTGAGGGGTGGTGATCAGGTGGATCAGGCGATGGTCGGAGGCGTCGCGGGCGGCCGAGGCCGCCGCCAGGCTGCCCCCGAAAGTATAGTTGGCCGCGTTCTGCCCGCTGGTCACGTCCACATCGCGGTTGAACAGCACGTCCACCTGGCTGCCGCTGACCGGCAGGGCCACCGAGGCGATGAACGGAGGGTCGCCCTTCCAGGCCATCTCCGGCATGACGTCGGGATACTGGTAGGGCCCGCCGCTCTCGATCAGGGCGGTCTGATAGCTGCCGTGCAGGTCGGAGGCTGAGAACATGGTCTCGCCCTCGACACCCTCGCTGCGGCAGGTATCGATCTCGGCCACCATGATGGCCGGCGTCATCCCGGAATAGTAGGTGCCGATGCCGGCATAGACGTGACGGCCATACTTGTTGACGGCATGATCGTGAAGCCGGCTCTGAAAGGTGCTCGGGACGGCGGTGTAAATCATCGGGGCGGTGAAATCCATGATGCCGTCCTCCAGCCAGCCGTGCGAGTCCTGGAAGTAGTCGTAATAGCCGTAGGCGAACACGCCCCACACCGCGGCCGACATCTTGACCCAGTCCTTCAGGGCGGTGACGCTGTCGTGGGCGGCCTCGACCACCTCGCTGATCAGGGTTCGTCGGAACTGGTCCCAGTCGCCCGGGCAGGTCTCCGGCGTGCACCCGGGGTAATCGCGGGCGAATCGGGCCAGGCTGGAGTCGTCGTGGGAATAGGTCGGGTAGGGGTAGCGGATGTAGTCTAAATGGATGCCGTCGACGTCGTAGTTGGTGGCGATGTCCATGATCACGTTGACGATGTGCTCGCGGGCCTGGGGGATGCCGGGGCTGACGAAGGCGTAGCCGTAGTCGAAGGGGTATTCCATGGGGTCGCCCTCATCGTCCACCATGATCCACTCCGGGTGGGCCCGGTAGATATGGTCGGGAGAGGCCGGCGTACTGGAACTGCCCCAGGCCGGCATGGCGTTGACGTAGGCATGCAGCTCCATGCCCCGGCGGTGGGCCTCATAGATGGCCACGGCCAGGGGATCGTAGCCTGGATATTCGTCACCCAGCAGCCGCGACCAGGGCTCGTGCTCGGAGATGTAGAAGGCGTCGGCCTCGCCGCGGATCTGAAACAGGATGGCGTTGGTGTGGCAGGCCTCCAGGTTGTCGATCTCGTCAACGATGCCCTGGCGGGTGTTCCACTCAAAGCGGGTGAACCAGGAGCAGCGGCCCTCCTCGGCCGCGACCGCCGCCGTTCCCAGTATCATCAGAACGATCCATCCGGCCAGCAGCGCGGCTGCCGCCGGGCGCATTCCTCCTCTGTGCTTCATCTCGGGCTCCTCTTCATCTCCGTGGTCGCAAAAACTCCTTTACCGGCGATGCGTGAAAAAACGGCCGCCGAGGCTCTCTCACGGTGCTCCCCCTCCCGGCGGCCGCTGAGTGGATGGCGCCTCGATCGATTATCGGGCGCGTCTGGTTATCTTTGTCGTGTCGTTCCTCTGCCCGCCCTTGGCGCCGGTCAGCACCTGGCGGTCGAACTCGCCCACCGGACCGGACGGGGTCGATTTAGCCCCGGCGTCATCCGCCGCCCGGACGGCGTAGTAATAGTTCGTCCCGGACGTGCCGGCCGCCCCTGGGTCGGTGTAGGCGGTGCCGGCGGTGGCCCCGATCGAGTCGCCGGGCACGATGGCGGGATCGGTGTCCCGGTAGATGACATACTCGTCCACCGTCTCCGGCTGCCCCAGGGTGTCGCTGGTCACGGCCGACCAGGTGAGGACGATGTCGCCGCCGGATTTATGGCTGGCCAGGTCGGTCACGGCCGCCGGCGGGGCATCCGAGCTCCACGGGCCGACGTAGACCCACTGGATGGCGTCGGCGATGACGTAGGACTTGGTGGTGAAGAAGTTGCTTACCGTGACCCGGGCCGTGTCGGCGAAGGGGAAGGTGCCCAGGTAGTTCCAGTCCTGCTCGTAGTTCTGGTCGGCGATCACCGTGTCCGGGCCGGCGGCGGTGTCGATGATGTACCGGGCGTCGGCGGTGTAGTCGCCGTGGTTGACCCAGAAGAAAACGGCGTAGTTTCCGGTCGAGTCGACCGGGGTGGTCCAGGTGGCCGTGGAGTCGCCGCCGCCTTTGGCGTGGTAGTGCTTGTACACCCCGTAGCACACCCCGGCGCTGCTCTGCCGCCAGTAGCCCACGGAGGTGAACAGCGAATCATTGGAGTCGTCCACGATGTAACCCGGAGGAAAGGCGGTGCTTTTACCGATGAACCGGCGCCGGTTGTTCGGCCAGACGGCCGTCTCCCTGGCGCCCTCCGAGGCCACTCCATCCACCGTCAGGGTGTAGACGAAATCGTCGTAGCTGGTGTTGGTGGTCAGATGGACCAACCGGTGGTCGGAGGCGTCGCGGGCCGCATTCAGGGTCATCAGCCCGGAGTCGAAGACGTAATTGGCCTCATCCTCGGCCGTGGCCTGATCGACGTCATCGCTGAACAGCACGTCCACCTGAGTCGTGCTCACCGGCAGGGCCACCGAGACGGTGAAGGGTCTGGCCGATTTCCAGGCCATGGCCGGCACGGCCGCCGGGACCTCATAGGGTCCGCCGGGCCCGATCAGGGTGTCCTTGAGATCGCCATAGAGGTTGGTGGCGGAGAACAGGGCCTGGCCTTCGACCGATTCGCTGCGGCAGATGCCGATCTCGGCCGCCAGGGTGTCGTCGTCGAGCAGGTAGGCGCCGATGCCGCCGTAGACGTGCCGGCCGTACTTGGCCACGGCGTGGTTGTGCAGCCGGGTTTGAAAGGTGCTGGTGTTGTCGGTGTAGACCATCGGGGCGGTGAAGTCGATGATGCCGTCATCCAGCCAGCCGTGGGAGTCCTGCAGGTAGTAGATGTACCCGTCGTTGAAGATCCCCCACACCGAGGCCGAGAGCTTGACCCAGGGTTTCAGCGCGGCGATGCTGTCGTAGGCGGCCTCGACCACCTCGGTGACCAGGCCGCGCCGGAAGGTGGTCCAGTATCCTGTGCAGCTGTCGGGCGTGCACCCGGGGTACTCCCGCTCGAAGCGGGCCACGCTGGAATCGTCGTAGGAATAGGTGTTGTAGGGATAGCGGATGTAGTCCAGGTGAATGCCGTCCACATCGTAGTTGCTGGCGATGTCCATGATCACCCTGTTGAGGTGCTCCCGGAACTGGGGGATGCCCGGGCTGGCGAAGGCATAGCCGTAGTCGAAAGGATATTCCATGGGATCGCCGGACGAGTTCACCATGATCCAGTCCGGATGGGCGTTGTAAATGTGAAGGAGGGAGGCGGGAGCGAAGGACTGGGCCCACATCGGCATGGCGTTGACGTAGGCGTGCAGCTCCAGGCCCCGGCTGTGGGCCTCGTAGATGGCCACGGCCAGAGGATCGTAGCCGGGATACTGGTTGCCCAGCAGGTGCGACCAGGGCTCCCAGGTGGAGATGTAGAAGGCGTCGGCCTCGCCCCGGATCTGGAACAGGACCGCGTTCATGTTGCAGTCGGCGATGTTGGCGATCTCGTCCTCGATGTCGGATCGGCTGTTCCACTCGTAGCGCGAGAACCAGGCGCAGCGGGCCTCGTCGGCCCCGGCCGGCGCGGGGGCCAGGGACAGGGCCGTTGAACCGGCTAATACATACAAAAAAAGTAGACTAATGGATCGGGCGGTTCTCTTCCGGAACGTCATCTTTTCAGACGTCATCATGTCCATCTTCCTCTCCTGCTCCGTCTCCGTTGGCGCTGAGAAACCGCCGCTCGTCCCCTGCCTCAGCTGACCGGTTTAATTTCAGTTTGTTCTCTGAGCTGTTCCACAAAGCGGTCGAGGTGCTCCTGCATGCGCCGCTGCAGCACGATGCGCTGCAGCTTGGGGCTCAGCTCCCCGAAGGCCTGCGGATGCTCCGCCCGGATCTGTTCGGCCTTGAGGATGAACAGCCCCCACTTGGTCTCGACGATGTCGCTGATGTGGCCCTCCTCTAAATCGAACAGGGCCCGGCTCAGCTCGCTCTTGGGATTGCAGGTCACGAAGCCGGCGTCGCCGCCGTACTTGGCCAGTCCGGACTGCGAGTATTCTGCCACCACCTCGGCGAAATCCGCCCCGGCCAGGACCTTCTCCCGGGCCTGGCGCATCATCTCCATGGCCTCCCGGCGCTTGGCCTGCGGCGCTCCGGGGTAGACCCGGCGGTAGATGTAGCGTTCATGCACTTCCCGGGGCCGGGTGACGATCTCGTCGGGATCCACGGTCAGCCGGGCGTAGACGGCCTCATCCAGCAGGCGGACGATGATCAGGTCCCGCTCGATCTGCCGGCGGAGGGTCTGATCGTCAAGATCGTTGTCCTCCCTGGCCTCCTGGAAGACGGCCCGGCTGAGAAATTCGTCGCGAAGCCGTTCGTATTGAGCCGTGACCTCGCTTTCGGTCACCGTCAGGCCGCGGCGCCGGGCTTCCTGGGTGAGCAGCTCTTGGGTGATCAATTCCTCAATGGCCTCCTGTTGGAGTTTCGAT
>CAZOYL010000064.1:10020-14268 GCA_964584035.1 uncultured Gemmatimonadota bacterium
CTCGGGGCGGTCCAGAGACGCCATCATGCGGTCCACCTCGGCCCGGGTGATGGCCGTGCCGCCCACCGTGACGATCACATCGAAGGGCAGCTCTCCCGGGGGCGGGGGAGCGGGCGCGCAGGAGAACATCACCAGGACCGCGGCCGCCAGGACGATGGGCCGGATCATCTATTTTCCTCCTGTCGATTTGGGACCGGATACCGGCGGAATCGCCGCCGGCCGGCTGAACACCTCATCTCTCAGGGTCTCCAAATAGCCCTCCTCCTCGGCCACCGGCCAGAAGGCGAACAGGCTGATCCCGGCGACCCCCAGCTCCCGGGTCCGCCGGATCTCATCGATGATCACATCGGGATCTTTCTGCCAGGCTCCCAGCCCGGCATAGACCATCTTCCCGTAAGGGTCGGCCGCCTCCACGGCGGCGGCGGCCCGCTGGGCCACCAGCTCCGGCTCGCCGCTGTAGATCATCGGGCAGACCATGTCCACCAGCCCCTCCGACAGCCACCGGCGCCAGTCCTGACTGACCCGCCAGTAGGCCGTGCCGGGATCGGGAAAGACGGCTGCCGAGATCTTCACCTCCGGCCGCAGCTCCCTGACCGAGTGGGACACACGCCGGACCAGCTCGGTGATCTGGTTGCACTTGGCTTTGTTCCAGCGGGCGTAATGGATGTAATTCCAGCGGTCCAGGATCGGCCCGCTGCTCAGCAGGTGCGCGCCGGCCGCCCAGGTCTTGGCCTCGTCCGAGATCAGCCGGGGATCGACCCCCCACTTGTCCTCGAAATCGCAGCAGAAGGGCTCGGAATATCCGAAGTGCACGCCCGGATAACGGATGTAATCGAAGTGGATGCCGTCCACGGGATATTCGGTGACCACCTCCATGTACACCGCATGGAGATAGTCCAGGACGTCCTCCCTGCTGGGGTCCACGTACTTGCCCTCGATGCCCTTGGCGGCCACGTCGCGGGGCGTGTAGGTGGTCAGCGAGCGGCCCTCGTCGTCCCACATGATCCACTCCGGATGCCGGCGCAGGACGTGGCCGGGATCTACCGGCTCGGTGTCCTGGGACCAGATGTAGATGGCGTTGACCCAGGCATGGACCTCCAGGCCGGCCTGGTGGCCAAGCTCCAGGATGGTGGCCAGGGGATCGAAGGAGGGATCCTGATCGGCTAAATCCTCGGCCCGGGGATCGATCTTGGAGTGGTAATAGGCGTCTCCCCGGCCGTGGACCTGCACGATGAGGGTGTTGAAGTTGAACTCCTTGGCCGTGTCGACGATGTAGCGGATCTTCTCCGGGGATGTGATCCGGTTCCGCACGACCCAGAAGGCTCGGGCCTCCTGATCTGGTTCAGCCCCGTGGGACACGATCACCATCACCCCCAGTATGATCAATGTGTAGAGCGCGAGCCGGGTCCATTGGCGCATCTGGCGCGACCTCCCTGTGAAAGTCCCATACTATCACTGTATCATATTTCCGTTCGATTGTCAACCCCCTTTTTGTCAGCAGGTTGGATTGAAGATGCAACGGCTTTAATGGACGAATATCCATTGTATGAGCGTCCCTGCCGGACCGGCAGCCCTCGCCTCGCCCGCAGCCGTAGCTGTCGCCGCTCCCGGCATCGTTCCGCTTCCGCCCTCATCTCAGGGGCGACAGCTCCAGCAGGATCGGCCGGCCGGCACCGGCCGGCACGGTCAGCTCCACGGCCCCGTAACCGTCGGCCGTGACGGTCAGATGATAATCCCGGGGGCGCAGGCCGAGAAAGGAGATGGTTCCTCCGGGATCGCTGCCCAGCGGCAGGACCCCGTCCAGCAGCGCCCGGGCTCCCCTGATCGGCCGTCCGGTGCGGGCGTCGGCGACGGTTATGACCAGGTCTGCCCGGAGCGGTTGCTCCAGACCAAAATATGCGGCCATGCCGCGGTACAGGGCATAGGCCTCCCGCTGCAGCAGGACCGGGTCCTCGGCCGGCAGGCCCAGGGCGGCCGTTCCGATGGTCTCGAAAGCAATCGACAGAGCGTTCTTGTTGGCCTGGACGATCTCGTAGTCGCCGGTGTCGACCAGGCCGCCGTTATCCAGGCCCGCAAGCGCGGCCAGGGGGGCCATGACCGAGCGGCCTAATTGTTTCGCGTACTCGTCGGCGCTGGCCGTATAGCCCGTCGCCCGGGGTCCGTTTTCGGCCCGGTGGTGCTCGATGCGCAGATACCAGCCCTGCTCGGCCTCGTTGATCTGCAGCACCCGGTCCTTGGGGCTGACGTAGACGTCCTGCTCCCGCAGCATCAGGACGGTGGCCCCGGCGGCCGTGAGGTAGCCGCGGAGCTGCTCGCAGACGGCCAGGTTGAGGTCAGCCGCGTCGAGCTCCCCGGCGATCGGCTCGCCGAATTCCGAGCCGCCGAACTGCGCATCCAGGATGAAGGTCCGGTCGAACAGAACGCCCTCATCCAACGGGTACAGGTCGGCATCCAGGATCAGGGCCCGGCCGCGTCGCAGGTCGACCTCTACCGAATGGGCATAGTAGCCCGGCGCCGAGAACCAGCCCATCAGCGGGGCGGTCCGCAGGCGGGTGTAGAAATATCGTCCATCTACGGCCTCCTGGTCCGGTCGTCCCTCCAGCCGGGCCAGGGCCTGGTCGATGGGCTCCCGGGAGAGGGCGTCGCGGATGCGGCCCTCCAGGATGGCGTAGTCGCCGTCGGCGAAATGGACCGTGGCCGTGCCGGCCACGGAGTCGGCCGGAACGGTCACCCGGGCGGTGCCGGGAAACACATCGGCGTGCAGATAGGCCCGGCCGCGGCCGTCGATGAGGGTCACCGAGGAGCTTTCCAGGGTGCCCCGGTCGGTCTCGACCGTCAACCGGCTGCCGTCGGCCAGCGCCAGGCTGTCGGCGTCCCGGGCGGCGATGTCCAGGGCCAGGTAGGCCGTGCCGTCGGCCAGAAGGGTGTCGACAGCCGGATGCACGGCGGCGAAGGCCGCCGGCGGGGCCACCTGAAAGCGCAGGTCGCCGGCCAGATTGTGATTCTTATAGGCGTTCATCAGGTCCACCCGGACGGTGTGCCAGCCGTTGGTCAGCGCCTCGGGGACCTGATAGGTGAGGATGCCGGTCTGGGGATCCAGCCCATGGGTCACGATCTCGCCGTCCAGGCGTGTGACCACCGTCTCGGTGAAGATCTGCAGGCGGTCCCGTCCCCAGATGCCCCGCTCGGCCAGGCCGTCATGCAGCTGCAGGCGCAGCTGAGGGGTCTTGTCGGGCGTATCGCCTTCCTCCGGCGGATCCAGGAGCTCGGCATGGGGGAATCCGGCGGCGGCGTACTGGGCCAGGCCCAGAAAATAGCCGTACGCCTCCCGCCGGTTATACTCCTTTTCCCGGAGACGGTCCTCCTCGGTCGGATTGGAGTGAAACGAGGCCTCCATCAGGGCGCCGGGCATCTCGATGTTGCGCAAGACGCCGAATCCCGTCTTGTACATCAGCTGGTCGGAGTAGAGGCCGGTGGGAGGGTATTCCGGAAGCCGCAGGGCGTCGGAGACGCCGGCCTGCAGGTAGCGGGCCAGGTCCAGGTTGGCCGGCCGGTAGTCCGGGGTGAAGTGATACCAGGTGGAGGTGTAGTTGGCGTCCTCGCGGGAGCTGGCATTGTGATGCATGGAGATAAACAGATCGCACCCGGCCTGGTTGGCGATCTCACAGCGTTGCCTCAGGCCCACGAAGCTGTCGTCCTCCCGGGTCATGACCACGATGGCGCCGGAGCCCTCCAGGAACTCCCGGAGATACAGGGCCACCCGGAGGTTGATCTCGGCCTCCCGCACGCCGGTGGGCCCCCGCTTGTAGCCCGGCAGATAGGCCTGTCCGCCGTGTCCGGGATCCAGGCAGATCTTCAGGCCCGTCAGCCAGCGGGCGTAGGGCGGAATGGGGTAGCGGGCCTCGGGCAGCCGCTGCCAGACGTCCGGCTTGCGGGGGGCGAAGACACCGCAGGCCGGCAGCAGCAGCGCGACCAGCAGCGCGATGATGACCGGGCGGGTGGTTTTCAGCCGGTATGCCGAAAAGAGATTCACTTTCGCAATCGTTTGTGCCTCCCTTGAGAAAACAGCCTCCGCAGCGTGCTCACTCCCGTGAGGATGGAATCTCGGTGCGTATTCATTGCCTCCGGAGAGGCGGCGCGATGACTTTCTATCTCCAGCGCCTTGTCTACCTCACCAGGGCCGCCTTGGTCATCGCCGATCGTTCCCCGGCCTGCAGGCGGATGAAGTAGATCCCCGACGGCAGATCG
>CAZOYL010000065.1:0-14202 GCA_964584035.1 uncultured Gemmatimonadota bacterium
CCGCTGTAAGTTGGTGGAGCAGAGCGGGATCGAACCGCCGGCCTCATCCGTGCGAGGGATGCGCTCTCCCAGCTGAGCTACTGCCCCACGTTCAGAATGATCATTCGGAACGGCTGTCAGAGCTCCCCCGGAACGTTATCAAGTCACTCGAAAATTGGGTCAGTGCCCGCCGGAAACCCGCCAGCAAGGCCAATAATGCCGATCCATTGCTGAGCCAGCCGCAGTCAACTAATATAGCATCTCCGCCTCTAAAGTCAAGGACATTTTCCCGCCCTTCGGAGACGGCCAATGCCCCTGGAAATGACCGATTGGAAGGCATCCACGACCGGGTGCGAAGATCGCTGTGTCCCTGAGAAACGGGGCCCGTCCTGAGGACAAAGATCTGCCGTCGCCGGTCGCCGAAACGGAGAAAAGGATATTTCCCTTGACTTTTTAAAAATAATCCTTTATAATAATAATTATTGGTCAATAAACTTTATTGTCCAGGCGATGCACATCTCCTCATCGACCGGCCATCATGAATAAGGTCATCAAACAGCTCAAAGAGAAGGGCGTGGTCCTGACCCACCAGAGGCTGGCCGTGCTGCAATATCTTGGCGGTCGGCCGGATCGTCATCCCTGCGCCGCGGAGATCCACCGGCACCTTCGCCGGCGGTATCCGACCATTTCTCTGGCGACGATTTACAGCACACTGGAGCTGCTTCGCAAGGCGGGTCACATCCGGGAACTTTCCATCCGCGGGCATCCCTCCTGCTTCGATATGGCTGAAAAACCGCACTATCACCTGCTGTGTCGTCGATGCGGGCGTATTATAGACGTGGACCTGCCCTGTCCCTCTCTGAACGATGAGCTGCTTCAGGGACATCGCGTAGAGGAGATCGAGCTCTATCTCTATGGCACCTGCCGGGATTGTCTTGGAAGCGAGGCGCCGGCGGCTTAGGCCGCCGCGCATCCTCGCCGGCCGTCATCCGGCCCGAACGGTCCGGCAGATCCATCGGGGACCGTTCCGTCAGCTTTCTATAGCCTGAAACGTCTTCGAAACCGACCGTTTACACTGGAGGAAGAACATGTCGCAGATCGCCCCGAATGTCAGAGAGGCCATTCAAACGGCCATTCAGCTGGAAAAGGATGGCCAGGCTTTTTTCGACCAGGCCGCGCAGGAAACGGACAACGAATTAGGTAAAAAGATGTTTCGTAAGCTGGCCGCCGACGAGGTGCGGCATTTGCAGACCTTTAAAAAGATGTTTCAGACCATTGCCGATCCACAGACCTGGAAACAGCTCATGGCGGCGGGTTCGCCCGGAAAGACGATGCCCTTTTTCGGGCAGAAGGCCGCTCAGAGGACGCCGTCGGAGAAAGGGGCCGGAGAATTGAGCGCTCTGCAGCAGGCCCTGGAGGTCGAGAGAAAAGCCATCGCCTTTTTTAAGAGCACCGCACAGGGAACGGATGATCCCGAGGCCAAACGGATCTTCGAGACCATCGCCAGAGAGGAAGAGGGGCATTATGATCTCATCCAGGCCCAGATCGATTCGGTGACCCATGCGGGATTCTGGTTCGACATCGGAGAATTTCAGATGGACGGGATGTATTGATGGAGGTGAGCGGGTGATGACCGAACTGAGGAAAGCCGGAGCCTTCGCGGGCTCGCTGATGGTCCTGTTGTCCTTCCTGTTGATCCCGATCGCCGGTCTCATGGGGACCGCCGGTGCCGCCGGCGTATTGCCGGAGAAGGATCGCGAGAAGATTGGAGAACAGCTGAAGGATCTTGCCGGAGAGGTCAACATGGTGATGTTCACCCAGGAGTTGGAATGTCAGTACTGCACTCAGACCAGAGGACTTCTGGAGGAGCTGGCGGCCATGTCCGATCGGCTGACGTTGACCGTATTCGACTTCGTCGCCGACGCCGAGGAGGTGCAAAAATACGGCATCGATAAGATTCCGGCCACGGTGCTGATGACCGACCGGGACGTCGGCATCCGGTATTACGGTGTGCCGGCCGGATACGAGCTGACCACACTGGTGGAAACCATCCGGGATCTCTCGGCGGGCGAGACGGGACTCGATCCCGGTGTGCTGGCGGATCTGGCCGATCTCTCGGAGGATATTCACATTCAGGTTTTCGTGACCCCCACCTGTCCCTATTGTCCGGCCGCCGTCCGAACCGCCTATCGGCTCGCCCAGGAGCATGATCGTATCCGGGCCGACGGTGTGGAGGTGGTGGAATTTCCCTATCTGACCACCAGGTATAATGTCCGCGGTATACCCATGGTGGTCATCAACGAACAGGTCAATTTTGTCGGGGCTCGTTCAGAGGCCTATTTCGCCGAGAAGATCCTGGAAGCGGCCGGAAGGCGCGGACAGGACGGAAAGGATAGTCGATGAGCAGAGGAACGCTGTTTTTGCTGATCTTTCTGGTGGTCTGGTTTGTGCTGCTGCGTTTTGTGCTGCCCAGAATGGGCGTTTCCACCTGAATGAAATCAACCTGTGCGCCCGAGGATCGGGCGAAAATTGAAGAGAAGAAATGAGGCGAAGATTCACTTTTCGCCTCTTTTTTTGCCTTCCGGTCGCCCGCCGCGGGACGGTCGCGCATTTTCCCCTTGCGAAAGCTCGTGCACCGGTCTATTCTATTAGAACCGGACCGGAGTTTTCATCAGGGACGAGCACCGAATCGGTGGAGCGATCGAATCGCAACCATACACCTGACAAAGGATGAGCGGTTATGGAGTATATCGTGGGGGTCGACGGCGGCGGCACCAAGACCGCCGGATACCTGGTGGATCTGGAGGGGCGCGTGCGGGCTCAGGCCACCGCCGGGCCGGCCAATTATCAGATCGTCGGCGCCGAGGGCATTCGCCGGGAGATTGCCCGGCTGGTGGCGGATCTTTTTGAAGCCGCCCGAATCGAGCCGCAGCGGCTGGCCTGCATCGCCCTCGGGCTCGCCGGTGTGGGCCGTCCGGGGGAACCGGAGGCCGTGGCCGGGGTGGTGGAACAGCTGGACCTGGCCCGGGAGGTGGTGGTCGATCACGATGCCATGATCGCTCTGGTGGGCGCCCTGGTCGACCGCCCGGGCGTGATCATCATCGCCGGCACAGGCTCTATCGCCCTGGGAAGGAACCAGCGCGGCGAGCGGGTCCGGGTGGGCGGATGGGGATATATGCTGGGAGATGAGGGCGGCGGCTTCTACATCGCCCGGGCCGCCCTGGCGGCCGTCATGAGGGCCTACGACGGCCGTGACGAGAACACCCGGCTGACCGCCGGCCTGCTGGAGGCGCTGGGACTCTCCGATCCGCAGGAGATCATTCCGCGGATCTATCGTCAGGGAATGAGCCATACCGAGATGGCCGCCCTGGCGCCGGTCGTTTTCCTGGCCGCCCGGGAGGGCGACCGGGTGGCCGCCGGCATCATCCGGAAGGCGGGGCGGGAGCTGGGGCTTATGGCTGCTACGGCCATCCGGATGCTGGCGATGGAACAGAGCGAGGTGGAGGTCGGTCTGGTGGGCAGCGTGTTTAAGAGCCGGGAGCTGCTGCTCGATGCCATGCGGGATGGTCTGGGCGATGAGCTCAGGGCCAAGTTTATCGCGCCTCGCCTGAATCCGGTGGGGGGAGCGGCGGTCATGGCCCTGAAAGAGGTCGGGACAGCCGTCACCCCGGAGGTCCTGAAACATTTGCAGCACGCTCAATCCGAATGAAATCATAGAATTGCTTAAAAACTTCAACAAAAAACCCCTTGACAACCGAAGAACCTTCTGATACAATAGAGACGGATAGGAGGACGTCTTTTCTGTGAGCGCCGGGAGCAGAATAACAGGTTTTACGCCGATAACTTATGCACAAGTTTACGAAGCCATTCTGGAGATTGGCCGGCCTGATGCTGATCGGCCTCTGCCTGCCAGCCGCCTCGGCCCGGGCGGCGGACCGGTGTGTGATGATCGAGTACTTCACCGATGTGCGCTGCGTACCCTGTACCGTGACGACGGCGGCACTCGATTCGCTGACCGAGGAATACCCCGACTCCCAGCTGGCCATCATCCGGTGCCATGGCAAAGAGGATAGTCCCTTCTATCGTCCGGCCGCAGAGGCCCGCTTGGATTACTATGGTATCTGGATAATTCCCAGGTGCTTTTTCGACGGGGTTAGGGTCGATTCGGTCCATCAATATAAGGCTGCTATCGAGAACCGCCTGGCCGTTCCCAGCCCTCTGGAGATCTCACTGAGCGCCGTCTACGACAGTCTCACCGGAGGCGGACAGATCATCGCCCAGGTGGAGGCCGTCGACTCGGTGGGCGGTCAGGATCTGAGGCTGCGATATGCCCTCATCGAATCCGGACTGGTCTTCGAGGGAAAGCAGTATCCGGAGGTCCTCGTGGACCTGTTTCCCGGCGCCGAGGGGGTCAGCTTCGAGATCGAATCGGGACAGGTCTTTCGCGACACCGTCGATTTCGACCGGGACGAACTTTTAATTCCGGAGGACTGTTCGGACATAGACACCCTGAAGATCACCTGTGTGGCCTGGGTGCAGGATGATAACGGCAGGGAGATCCATCAGAGCGTTCAGATGCCCCTGGATCTGCTGCCGGCCAGCCCGAGGGTGGTCACCGAGCTGGCCGCCGTCCTGGCGGGACCGTACATATATGTGACCTGGACTCCCGTGACTCTGGACATCTATTGCCGCTCGATCACGGTCGATGACTATCAGATCTATCGCTGTAGCAGTCTCTATTACAACCCCGGCGCGGCCGTGCTGCTCGATTCTACGCTCGAGACCGCATATCTTGACAGTACCTGTGCCTGTGTGAAGAGCCTTCTGGGGAATTGTTTTTACTACGTCATGGCCGAGGTCGAAGGGCGGATATCCGAGCCGTCCAACGCCGTCGGAGAGATCGACCACTACTTGTATCGCTCAAAATAGATTCTGAACGACCCTGGTATGAGGAGAGCGGAACATGCCGTGGCCGCCGACGATGATGATATCGTGGGCGGTTTTTCATTTAGGGATGATTGAAAAGGAGATGCTTTGGAAAAAGGTTGACAGAGCAGGGGGCGACCGCTATCTTTCTGCTGGCTGTCGGCACGGTACGGACCGATTTTTCAGAAAGGAGAGGGCTGTGATGAGACGACGTTCGGTGAACGGACTGACCGCGACGGTGCTCCTGACGACGGTGCTCCTGGTGACGGTGCCGTCGGTGACCGTTTTCGCCGGGGAGCCGAACGGCTCGTTCTCCCTGGATGAGCTGGAGGGGCTGCCCTTCCCCGAACAGGCCCGGGAACTCTTGCGGAAAAACGGTTTTGTGGTCACGCCCGGTCACGGAAATGAGATTCTGGATATCTATCGTGCGGCCAAGGATCGGGGCGAGCACATCTTCGTGACCACCGACGGAGTCCTGCACACCGCCCACATGTTCTTCGATTTTCTGCTGCGGATCGTGGAGATCGAGAAGCTGTACGATCTCACCGACCGGCTCACCGAGCGCATGCTGACGGAATCGCTGGAGCAATATCGACGGGCCGATGACGATACGGTCAGGGAGATGGCCCGGCTGAACGTCGGGTACTTTTCCGTGGCCCGCCGGCTGCTGCATCCCGAATGTCCGGTCCCGCTGGACCTCGAGGAACTCGTTGCCCGGGAGCTGAGCCATATCGAGGCGCATCAAGGGTTCGCCCCCCGGGCGCTGTTAAGCTATGTCCGCGCCTCGGATTTCATGGATGCGCCCTATGCTTTCGAGGATTACAGCCAGTATGTTCCCCGCGGGCATTACACCCGCAACGAGGCCTTCGAGCGGTATTTCCGGACCATGATGTGGTATGGACGGATCGATTTCAAGCTGCGTCCCGGCTCCCGGGACCCGGCCCTGACCCATGGGCGGCGGATGACCCTGCAGGCGCTGCTCATCACCGACATCTTCTTACGGGACAGGGAAATCTATAAGCTGTGGGAACGCATCTATGAGCCCACCACCTATTTTGTCGGCCGAACGGACGATCTCAGCGTTGCGGACTATATCCGGCTGGTCAGGAAGGTCTACCCGGCCGGGGGCCCGGTGGATAAATATGCCGCCCCGGCCCTGCTGGATGGCTTCATCGATGAGGCCGTTAGGCTGGCCGATCCCCGGATCCTGTCCGGGGCCGCCTTCGTCGAGGATGGCGAGTTCGCCGCCACCACCAAGGGGTTTCGGTTTATGGGACAGCGGTACATTCCGGACTCCTATATGTTTCAGGAGCTGGTCTTCGGCGTGAAAGATCTGGGCCCGCAGGGTGAAAAGATGATCCTGCGGTACACCGGATCCGGCCGGCCCTTCACCATGGAATACATCCCCAACGTGGGGCCGGCCCGGGCCTTCCCCCGCGGCCTCGATATTATGGCCGTTCTCGGCTCGGGGCGGGCCCTGGAGATCCTGACCAGGGAGGGCGATACCGAGTACAGCTATTATGATGAGCAGCTCGGCCGGCTGCAGGAGAAGTTCGCCGGCAAGGGCGCGGCCGAGTGGACCCAGAATCTTTACTGGCGCTGGCTCGATGCTCTCCGGCCGCTGCTGGATGAGCCCGGCGATCAGGGCTGGCCCGCCTTTATGCTCAGCCCCGCCTGGCAGGACAAGACCCTGCAGACCGCTCTGGGCTCCTGGACCGAGCTGCGGCACGATACCATCCTGTACGCCAAGCAGAGCACCACCATGATGGCCAAGGCCGCTCCCCCCAGGCCGAAGACGACCCGCGGATACGTCGAGCCTTACGCCGACGTCTACCGCCGGCTGGGGGAGATGATGCACCATCTTCGCCGGCAGCTGGGTGATCTGGGACTCGATCTTCCCCAGGTGGCCGGGAAGATCGAGCAGTTCGAGGAGCTGCTGGCCGCCCTGGAGACGATCTCGAAAAAGGAGCTTGGCGGGGAACAGATCTCAGATGAGGAATACGCCATCATCCGCAACATCGGCGGCCGGCTCTCCTCGCTGAAGCTGTTTCCCAAGGAGATACTGGAAAAGATCACCTCCGGGACCGATGAGAAGATGGACCTGGTGGCCGACGTGCACACCGAGCCCAACACCGGGCAGGTCCTGGAGGAGGGCGTCGGCTCACCGGCTAACATCTATGTCATCGTCGATGATGCCGGCGGTCGGCGGATCTGCCGGGGCGGCGTCTTCTCCTATTATGAGTTCAAGCATCCCCTGGACGACCGGCTGACCGACGAGGTCTGGCAACAGATGGGAGAGGATCGGCGCCGGCCCGATCCGCCTCCATGGACCGCTTCCTTCTCGGCCAGATGAGCGCCGCCGGCCTGCGGCGAGCGCTGATCGGCTGCCTGTGGATGGGGCTGTCGCTGGCCGGCGCCATCGGCCCGACGGTCGCAGAGGAAACGATCACGGAGGAAACGATCCATGGCCGGGTCCTCGAGGATGTGCTCTCCGATCACAGCCGGTTCTACTCGTCGGGGAATCTTCGCTCGCTCTCTCTGGGCCTGCTGGGCGCCTGGCTGCTGGCCAACACCGAGGCGGATGTCAGCGTTCAGGATTGGTACCGGGAGGAGATCAGGACCCGGGCCAGCGATGACGCCGCCGGCTGGGTCAAGCCCCTGGGTGACGGTCGGATCATGGTTCCGGCGCTATCGGCGACCCTGCTGGCCGGCCGGCTGATCGGGGAGACCTCCGCCGGCCGGACCCTCGGCCGGTGGTCGGGCCGCTCGCTGCGGGCCCTGGCGGTGGGAGCTCCCGCGCTGCTCCTGCTGCAGGTGGCCACCGGCGGCTCGCGGCCCATAGAGAACGACTCCCGCTGGCGCCCCTTCGAGGACGACAACGGGGTCAGCGGGCACAGTTTCGTGGGCGCCGTGCCTTTTCTGTCGGCCGCCGGGATGAGCGAAAACCGACTGCTGCGGCCGCTGCTGTACGCCGGATCCTCACTGTGCGGCCTCTCCAGGATCAACGATGATGCCCACTACCTGTCACAGTCGGCCATGGGCTGGTGGGTGGCCTTCCTGGCCTGCCGCAGCGTGGACTGGACGGAGTCGAAGAAGCGCGGTTTTCAGCTCCTGCCGGCCGTCCCCGGCGAGGGGGGGGAGGCGGGCATAACGGTGGTGGTCGCTTTTTAACAGTGCGGGCCGGGAGCCGCCGAGGGTGCGGCCAGCCGTCTTTTTCAACCGGGGGGCTGACGATGGAATCCTATGTAACGGCCGAGAACTTAGAGGAAAAAACCAGGATCTGGCTGGACCGGATCGCCCCGTTCAACCAGCATCAGCTGACGCTCAACCGCGATCGGGCCGCTCTGCTGGTGATCGACATGCAGCGCTTCTTCCTGGATCCCGGCTCGCCCACCTTCACCTGCGGGGGGCTGGCCGTCCTGCCCAATGTGAAAAAACTGGTGGAGGCTTTTCGCGGCGCCAAACGCCCGGTGATCTTCACCCGGCATGTGCATCATCCCGATGGGCTGGACGCCGGCATCATGGGCTGGTGGTGGCAGGGGATGTGTCGGGAGGGGACCCCGGAGAGCGAGGTCCACGATGAGATCGCCCCGCTACCCGATGAGAAGGTGATCCTCAAGCACCGCTACTCCGCTTTTTACAATACCGACCTGGAGACGGTCCTGCGCTGCCTCAGGGTCGAGGATCTGGTCATCGCCGGCATCATGACCAACATGTGCTGCGAGTCCACCGCCCGGGACGCTTACTACCGGGACTACCGGCTGTTCTTCCCGGCCGACGCCACCGGCAGCGTGAACGAACAGATGCACCTGGCCAGCCTGCTGAATCTGTCCTGGGGGTTTGCGTGTGTGAATAAGACGGAACAGATCCTGGCTCAGCTGGAAGGGAAACCGAATAAGCGATAGGCAGTCAGCAGCGGGCGGCAAGCGAGAGGCGGATCTTCAGAAGTGAGCGACACGAAAAACATGGCCGGTTTCACGGCCCTCTTTCTGGTGGGCATCGGCGTGGTGCAGGTGGTGTTGGGAGCGACCATCTCTAAAAGCGTGGCCCTTACCGCCAACGGCATCGACTGCATCGGCGACGGGTTCGTCTCCAGCGTGGTATGGGTGGGCTTGAGATTTTTCCGGCGCCCGGCCGACGGTCGGTTTCACTATGGTTATTACAAATTAGAGAATCTGGCCTCGGTGGCGGCGGCCGCCATCATGGTCCTGCTGGCCCTGTACATCGGTTTTCGTTCCTACCTGCAGATCACCGATCCCCATCCTATCCAAACGCCCCTGCTGGGGGCCGTCGTGGCCCTGGTGGCGGCGATCGTGGCCATCGTCCTGGGCGTCATTAAGATTCGCCGCGGCCGGCGGAGCCGTCTCAGCTCCGTGAAGCTGGAAGCGTTCAATACCGTCAAGGATGGGGCCGCCTCATTACTGGCCGTGGTGGCTTTAATTCTGGCCAGTTATGGATATACCCTGGCCGATGCCATCGTCGGTTTCATCATCGCCGTGATCATTCTCAGCATCGGATTCGCGGCCATCAAGGAGGCCGGTTATATGCTCGCGGATGCCTGTGATACCGCCTGTGTCGACCAGAGCATGGTCATCCAAAATCTGGTGGCTCGGATCGAGGGCATCAAAAAGGCGCACCTGGTTCGCCTCCGCCGGACCGGCCCGGTCTACCAGGGGGAGCTGGTCGTGCTGGTTCCCGGAGAGATGACCATCGCCGAGGTGGAGGAGGTGAAAAGGGAGATCGACAGCGTGTTACGGGAGAATATTCCGGATCTCGGCAACCTGACCATCATCGCATCGCCGTATCCGGAGGAGGAAAGGCAGGAGGAAGAAGAGCCGGAGGGAAAGACTTAATAATATAGGGAGCTGAGATGGAAGATGTGAAAAACAGGACCGCTGATACCGAAACCAATTCTTCAATTCATTCATCGAAAGGAGGCATCCGATGAGAAAGTCGATGACCTGTTTTCTGGTCCTATCCATGGTTCTGAGCAGCCTGATGGTGGCGGCCTGCGGCGGGAAGAAGGAACAGACCAGCTCCGGCGAGGCCACGGAGGAGGCCGGCAAACCCGAGGAAAAAGCCGACCAGGGCGGCCATGGATGGAGCGATGTGCCGGAGTACAAGGGGGCGGCCAAGACCGAGGCGGAAGTGCCGATGAACGTTCCGGCGGCGGCCAGGGGGGAATACGAACGGAGCGAGAGCCGCCAGTACACGACGACCGATACTCCCCTGCAGGTTCACGAATACTATCTGGAACAGATGTCCGGGAAGGGATGGCACAAGCTGTTTGCCATGAAGTATCCGGAGGGGTCGGCGGTCAGCGCCTGGGTAAAGGGCGATGGGGGCAGAGGCTGTGTGATCAGCACGGGGAAGCTGAGGGATGGAAAGACCTACATCGGGCACCTGCTCAACGAGGGCAAGAAATAACTATTTTCTCAGGAGGCGGTATGAACGAGATCTCTGTCAAGCCCGATCGTGGACAGAGAACTGTATGGCTGATTCACTGGTCCCTGTGGTTCTTTCCGATCCTCGTCTGCCTGTTGGTTTTGATGGTCATCAATCCGCTGCTGTTCGGACTGTGCGCCCTGGGCTGGATCCTTTTCATGCTCCCCCTGGTGCTGTGGCTGGGAGCCTATTTTCGATCCTTGGATTACGCAGTCGCCGAAGATGTCATCAAAGGCCGGCGGGGGGTTCTGTTCAAGCGGTCCGTCACCATGCCGGTTCATAAGATCACCAATGTGGACATCACCCACGGTCCGCTGCAGAGAAAATTCGGCGTGGGCTATCTCCACTGCCAGACGGCCGGCGCAGGCGGTCAGCAGGGCGCCCGGGCGGAGTTGAAGATGGAGGGCATCCGGGATCTGGAGAAGGTCAAGGATGCCATCATGGAGCGGATCAAGGAATCTTCGATGGTGGGCACCGAGACGGCCGGGCTGAAGGTTGCGGCCGCGGGTGAATCGGATGCGCTGGGACAGATGCTGAAAGAGCTGAAGGGGATTCGGGAGGCGCTGGAGAAGAGAGCGTAGTCCATGTATACCAAAGATCTGGATGCATGTGAAGGGTTCACCGCCGGCGACGGATCGCTTCTCCGGGAGCTGCTCAACCCGCTCAAGGACGCGGTTCGTGTGAATTTCAGCCTGGCTCACGCCGTCGTGCGGTCCGGCCAGGCGACCCGACCCCACAGGTTGAAGAGCGCAGAGGTCTACTATATAATGGAGGGCGCCGGCGAGATGCGGGTCGATCATGAGGCCGCCGCGGTCCGTTGCGGCCAGGCGGTCTACATTCCTCCCGGCTCTGTCCAGAGCATTCGGAACACCGGCGAGGGGGATCTCGTATTCCTGTGCATCGTCGATCCGGCCTGGAGGCCGGAGGATGAAGAGATGGTCGAAACGGATGATTCGTGATGACGACGGATGACGGCCGGGCATTCCATATCGTCGAGGTCTCGGAGACAGCCAATCCCCTTCTGCCGGAGATGGAAAAAGTGCTCCGGAAACTCCTGCCGCAGTTGCGGCCCGGTTTCCGGGAGATTCTCGCAGGCCGTTTCGACGATCGAGGACGGGTCAGAAGGCAGATCATGGCGGGACTCTGCGGCGGCCGGGTGGCCGGGCTGATGCAGGTGTTCTATCGTCCCTGGCGGGATGGCCTGGTGGGGAACGTGGATCTTCTGGGCATCTCGGCCCGGTACAAGCTGCCCGTGGCCGGCGTCGTCTGGCTGACCGAGCCGGACGAGGGTCCTCCGGGCTCATGGACCAACCGGCGCGTTCGGATGTTCGAGCGGCTGGGGGGACAGGCCCGCCGAGATCTGCGATACCGTTATCCGGGGCACGCTCGGCGGCCAATACGGGCCCTTCCTGAAAGATTGCTCTTTCGCCGTCGAGGAAAACGGGAATCTCACAGCCACCTGCATCCGAAAGGGAACCATCATGAGACAGGTGCTCCACAAACAGGCGCTCCATAAACCATCGCCCCTACAGCTATCGTTCCGTATGGCGGCCATCATTTTTCTCACAACTTTTCTGTGCGCCGGCTGCGCCCAGAAGCAACGGTCCATCAACCCGCCCCTGCCGGACCTGCTGACCCTGAGCTTCTCCGGCCTGGAGGATCTTGGATCCGGGTACGCCTATGAGGGCTGGCTGATCGTGGAGGGTGTGCCCGTCTCCACCGGGACCTTCACCGTGGACGAGGGCGGGAACATCAGCCAGTCGGAGGTTCATGTCGATGCCGAGGATCTGGCGGCGGCCACGGCCTTCATCCTGACCATCGAGCCGTCTCCGGACGACCATCCGGAACCGTCGCAGACCCATTATCTAGCCGGCGACTTTTCCAGCGATGCCGTTCTCACGGTGGGTCATCTGGATGCCCTCAGGTCGAACTTTCTCTCCGCTGCCGGCTCCTATCTTTTAGAGACGCCTACCACGGCCGACGATGCGGATGATTTTGCCCAGGGCATCTGGTTTGCCATACCCTATGTCCAGCCGCCCTGGGGGGCGCTGCTGCAGCTGCCCGCCATCCCGCGCGGGTGGCTCTACGAGGGCTGGGTCATCGGGCCCGGCGGACCCGTCTCCACGGGCAAGTTCGACGCCACCGGCTACCCGGACATGGATGGTCCCGGACCGGCAGCCGGACCGGACCCGGGGCCGCAGTATCCCGGACAGGATTTCATCGATCCGCCGATGTCCCTGATCGGTTATCAGGTGGCCGTCAGCATCGAGCCCGACCCGGACAACGACCCCGGGCCGTTCACCCTGCAGCCGCTGATCGCTCTGGAGATGGAGGATTTCGAGGCGGGCCTGCCCCAGCCCATGACCAATAACGCCGGCTCATTTCCCACCGGGATGGCCGGCCGGTGAGCAGATCCGAGGCCGTTTTCTTCCCGGAGGTCGCGAACAGAGAGGCCCGGCCCGTCTCTTCCTCAAACTGATCCGGCCATAGGAGCCCGATAATGCCAGCGCGCAGTACCATCGTCCATGGGCTGTTCACCCTGCTGAGCGGCCTGATCATCGTTTTTCCAACTTCCGCTGCCGCGGAGGAGGATCTTGTGATCGAACAGCTGTTGCGATCCCGGACGGATCTGTTCGGCCCGGTGTTGGAGAACCTCGACAAGCACCAGGTCCAGATCATCTACACCCGGATCGACCGGGACGGGGAGAACAAGCCCCATTTCCGGACCCATTCCTTCCGCCTGGATCCAGGGGCCTACTTCTATCCGGCCAGCTCCATCAAGATCGCCGCCGCCGTGATGGCCCTGGAGAAGCTCAACCGGCTGGAGATCGAGGGCCTGGACAAGAGCACCCCGCTGCGTATCGACTCCGCCTACACCGCCCAGACGGCCGTGACCGGGGACGACACCTCGCCCACCGGCCTGCCCAGCATCGGACACTATGTCAAGAAGCTGTTCGTGGTCAGCGATAACGACGCCTTCAACCGGCTGTACGAGTTCGTCGGCCAGCAGGTTCTCAACGAAACGCTCTGGAATAAGGGTTACCGGGACATCCGGGTCACCCACCGGCTGGCCATCGCCCGCACCTCGGAGCAGAACCGCCACACCAATCCCTTCACCTTCTACGATGGCGACCGGATCATCTACCGGCAGCCCCCGGCCTATAATCCCACCCAGTACAGCGCTGCCGAGCCCATCCTGCGCGGCCGGGGCTATATCGACAACCAGGATCAGCTCATCGAGGAGCCCAAGGACTTCACCCGCTCCAATTTCGTCTCCCTGGCCGTCCTGCAGGGCATTCTCCAGGCGGTCCTGTTCCCCGATGCGGTGCCGGAAAAACGGCGCTTCAACCTGACCGAGGAAGATTATGCTCTACTCTACCAGACCATGTCCATGCTGCCCCGGGAGAGCCGGCACCCGGAGTACGACCCGGAAGAATATTCCGACCGTTACGCCAAGTTCTTTCTCGGGGGCGGGGGCCAGGAGCCCCTTCCCGGACCTGTCCGCAGTTTCTCCAAGTCCGGCCTGGCCTACGGGACCCTGACCGAGAACGCCTACATCGTCGATTTCGAGAACCAGGTCGAGTTCCTCCTGACGGCTACCATCTACGTCAATGAGAACGGGATCTTCAATGACGGCGTGTACGAATACGATGACATCGGTCTGCCCTTCCTGGCCGACCTGGGGCGGGTGGTCTATGAGCATGAGCTGGACAGGAAGCGGGAGCGCGTGCCGGATCTGGGGAGGTTCAAGGCAGTGTATGAGGAGGAAACGAAATAGAGTATGACCCGGGCCGATCGGTTCGATGGACGAAGCGTAACTAATCTATAGAATGGGATCCATGCCTTCTGATG
>CAZOYL010000066.1:0-14184 GCA_964584035.1 uncultured Gemmatimonadota bacterium
GGTCAGCCGTCGGGGTGACAAACTCACATTTGCCAACTCAAAGTAAAATAAAGAATTGTCGGTATCGGGGGGGGAGCAACGGTCTCCCCCTTTTTTCTTCCATCTCTTTTCTGCGGTGTAAAGAGTTTTCATGAAGGCACGCCTGTGGGTTCTCATCATCGTCCTGATCGCCTGTCTGATCACTGCAAGCCTCTATATCGGCTGGCGACGCGCCGGCATCGGGGGCCGGGTGGAAAGAAGGTTTCGGGTGCGGCTGGAGCAGACCAGCGGTGCCCGGGTGGATTTTGATAAATTCCAAATGGGGCCGGGCTACATAGAAATGCGGGGCGTCAGCCTGGTTGACCGGGGCGGCCGGTACACTTTTTCGACAGAGCGGCTGCGGCTGAGTTTTTCGCTGATGGATCAGCTGCTGGGGAGTGTGGGATTTCATGCCGGGATCCGGGAGATCTTTGTCAACCATCCTGTTCTGAAGGTCCACCTGAATCGTCTCCAGGGGGGTGAGGAGGGGAGCACAGAAGATCTGTCCGGATGGATGCGATTCCTTCCTCAGCGAATCACCATCTCAAAAGGTTCCATCGTCATCGTTTCCTCGGATACGAGCCGGATCAGCCGAATCACGGACCTCGATGGGTGGCTGGAAGAGGACCAAGAGAACGGCGGCACGTTCCGCTGTAGCGGATCCTGGGGAGCGGACGGGGGCAACCTGATCGTCACGGGAACCTATGAAAAGAAATTTCAAGCGTATCACATTCAGGGTGATCTTCGCGAGGCGGATCTTTCCCTGGTACTGGCTCCGATCCTGTCACCGAGATACACCTATCATCACGGACGGATGAAGATGACCCTCCGGGCCGCCAAGGAGCCGATCGATACACGGCCGCATATCGATGGACAACTGAGCATGAAGGTTGAGAGTCTGGTCGATGAAAAGATCGGCATCACCCTGCAGGATATCAGGACCAAAGCGCGCGTCGAGGAGATGGATATCATCCTGGAAGGGGCCGAGGCCAGAGCCCTGGGAGGAGTGGTCAGGGCACAGGGCCGGATCATCGATCTGCTGCATCCGACGACCGATCTTCATGTGTCTCTGCAAAACATCGATGCCGGATCCCTCTGGTCCGGCATCCTGGGAGAAGATGAACAGCCCGTCATCGGCGGACGGATGAATCTGGAGGGCCGGCTCACCGGCTCAGCCGACGATGTTCGATTCGAGGGCCGGATCTCGGCGCCCTCGGTCAATGTTTCCGGCCTGGCCCTGGCCGATCTGAGCGGAACGATTGCCAACCAGGGATATCATATCCAAATCGACGAGCTGACCGCCCGGCTGCCCTGGGCTCATGCGGCCTGCCGGGGAGAGCTGAACCTGTCGTCTTCGCCGCCGCAGGTGCTGATCGATTGGCGGCTGGAGGATGTCGACGTCGCTGCGGCCATCTCAGAGAACTTTTCGCCGGCCGGAATCGATGGGAAAGGATTTATTGCCGGAAGGATCGCGGGATCGGTTCCGGCGCTGCACCTGCGGGGAGGATTCCAACTGCAGGAGGTGGAAAGTTCCTGGATGCCGGCCCGGGCGCTGGCCGGCTGTTTTCAATGGAGCGGACATCGGTTGAGTTACCGGGTGACCTCTTCCGACGGACGTATTCGTATGGAAGGAGGCGCCGACGGCCTTTCCATCCGAGCTCAGCAGGAGGTTATTGTCAGCCTGCAGCCCATCCCGATGGGACAGCTTTGGACGGATCTGCCAGGACGGTATGCCGGCAGCACGCTCGATGGGCAATGGATCTTTCTTCTGTCGGCCTCATCGGTCACCTCGGTGGGCCGGATGAAGCTGCGATCGGCAGGTGATCAGGATCGACATTTTCAAACGGCCCTGAGCGTTTCGAACCCCTGGGATTCAACCCGCCATGCCGAAGCCAGGGTTGCATCTCAAGACCTGGCCCTGGGCGGCCAGCCTTTCGAGCTGACCCTCCACGCCGCCATGAACCGAGAGGGTTTCTGGCTTCGGGAGCTGCGCGCCGGTGACGAGCTGAGGGCCTGCGTCAAGCTCGATCGCCGCCCGGAAGGACATCTGGATGGACAACTGGTCCTCTCGGGACTGCATCTGCACCGGCCTCTGGCGCTCCTGCTCTCACCTGCGAGCCGGAAGGCAGTGGACGGTTCTCTGACCGGGGATTTCAGGATCAGCGGCACCAGAGACCATCCCAGGCTGGCCGGACAGCTTCACATCGACGAAGGGCGCTGGGGGCGGATGAACGATCTCACGGTGAAGCTGCCCCTTTGTTTTGAGAGGGGAGGATTCATTCTGCCGCAGGCAGAGATCTTGAGAGACGGTCATAAACTGCTGACCATTAAGGGGACCGCTGCGGCTGGGGGACCATGGCAGTTCTTTGCCTACGGCCAGGAAGTGGAGGCCTCCCGGCTGGCTCCCGTGCTGCGGCCGGAGAACGGCGAGGTGGACGGCACCATACTGGCCGTGTGCCAGCTCGAGGGACCCGCCACTTCTCCCGAGATTCGGGCCTTGCTGAATTGGAAAGACGGACGCTGGAACAACCTGGACTTCGACCGGTTGCACATGGAGGTCCGGAGGAAGGAAGGGTTCTGGCACCTGGACCGGTTTACGGTGGATTCATGGGGGCATCGTCACATCTCGGTATCCGGCATCGCCCCGGGAGATCTGTTCGGAGTCATCCCCGGGATGGAGGATAAAGGAGTGGGGGAATTAGATCTCACCATCGGAGCCGACGGCGATGTCATCTCGCTGCTTCCGGCCGTCACCGACCTGGTCACCGCCTCCGGGGGGCAGGGAGAGATGCATTTTCGCATGGGAGGGATTCCCGGATCTCTGGTGATCGGCAGCGGGCGGTTCCAGTTTCATGATGCCTGGATCGAGCCGGCCGTTTTCATCGAGAGGATCGAGGATCTCAACGGTCATATGGAGGTCGATGAGGATGACCACTTTCTGCGGATCGAGCATCTCTCGGGGACCGTGGACGATCGCTCCCTGCTGATCGGCAATCGTCAGAGGGTTCCGGATGCCGGGCTGGCCCCCATGACCATTCCTGGCCTGGGCCTCGATCTCGGGGTGTTGACTCTGGAGACCGATCAGGACGGAATTGAGGTCAATGTGCCCAACCTCATGGGTCGGGGTGTCACCGGGCAGATGCAATTCAGCGATCACGACCGGAAGGGTCCCCTGCTGCTTAGTGGACCACTGGAATCTCCTCTGGTCACCGGATCGCTCATCCTGAATCATATGGAATTTACCTATCCGCCCCTGGCCACGTTCGGAGAAACGTCGTTAGGCTTCCTATCGCATGTCCGCTGGGATCTGCGGGTGGAAGCCAAAAAGGATGTATGGTACAAGAACGATTATGCCTACCTCAGGCTCAGAGATACGGTATCGCGGCTGCATTTCACCGGCTGCACCGCTGAGAAGAATTTGGTGGTCGCCGGACATGCCGAAGCTGATCGTGGAGAGGTGATCTATCTGGACCAGGCATTTCAGGTGAAAGAGTTCGAGATGGATTTTGAGGGGCAGAGCAAGGCGTCATCGCCGCAACCCGATAATCTGCCCTTCGTTTCCGGGCAATTCGAGACCACCGTTCAGGATGAATCCACCGGGGTGGCGACCGATATTTATCTCACCCTGTATACGCTGGACCCGCAGACCGGTGAGAAGTCGGCTCGGGGACAGTGGGGAGAGTTCGAGATGGAATTATCATCCAACGATCCCGGAGATGACGATCGGGAAAAAATCCTGGCCAAACTGGGGTATGCCGGGGACTATAACGAGAAAGCTCTACAGCTCTTGCAAGTTACGCTGGGCCCCAAGCTGAACGAGGTTTTTCTTCGCCCGGTCATTCAGCCGGTGGAACGGACCATCAGGCGGACTCTGGGTATCGACGTGATCCGGCTGCAGCCCGGATTGACCTGGAATCTTCTCTCGCAGGAAGAAAGCCCTCCGGGAGAGCACCGATCCCTGTCTCGCCGCCTGGTATTTCCCCGGACCAGCCTTCTGGTGGGTAAATATTTGACAGACAATTGCCTGCTCAGCTATCTGGGTAAGTTTCAGACCCGGACCGATGAATTCTTAGACGATCGACTGGGCATCAGTCATTGCTTCGGCTTGGAGTATCGGCTCAGCGGCGGCACCATTCTCGACATTCAATATGATGTCGAGCGAGACCTTACAGAGGGCGATAAAAGGGTCAAGACGACCAGTGATAAGCGTGTTCAGATCACGCATAATTTTCCATTTTGAGCATTGCCGAAAAATGTTCCTCCTCGAAAATTTCCCTTGCAAACAGCAGTACGATGTGTTAAAATAATTAAATACCTCGCCAGAACATAAAAATCAAGGAAGGATACAAGAGGGGAGATGACCGATGGCGCACAAGAAAGGTGTCGGCAGTTCACGAAACGGAAGAGACAGCGACGCACAGCGTCTTGGTGTGAAACGTTCTGCCGGACAAAAGGTTCGTGCGGGAAGCATTCTGGTCCGCCAGCGCGGAACGAAGTTTCATCCGGGACAGAATGTTGGGATCGGCGGAGATGACACTCTGTTCGCCAAGATCGATGGCGTCGTGACGTTTGAAAGCAAGGGACGTCATCGGAAACTGATCAGCGTCTACGAGATGATTTCAGAAAGCTAAAGCTCCTGATGATTCAGGAGTTTTTTTGGGGAACATTGAGAAATATTTCACGAGCTCCCCTTTTTTGATCTGGTGACGAAAGGAGAGCGGCTGTGATTCGGGCAGGTATCCTGCTGAGTGGTTTGGGGTACGCAGACGGATCCGATGTCGAGGAGACCGTTCTGGCGGCCCTGTTTCTTTCAGAATCCAATGCTGAAGTGATCTTTATGGCACCCGACCGGCCACAGCGGGAGGTCAGAGATCATCGCTTTTCGAAAACGGTCGGCAGTGAACGTCATATTCTGACAGAATCATCCCGAATCACTCGCGGACCGGTCCACCCGCTTGATCGTATCGAGCCCACCGAACTTGATATCCTGATTATCCCCGGGGGACTCGGAGTTCTCAGCAATTTATGTGATTTTTCCACCCTGGGAGAGAATTGCTCGGTCGATGAGGATGTCCGTCATCTGGTCGGAGGAATGGTCCGGCGGAAGAGACCGGTGGGAACCATATCACACGGGATCGTCCTTCTGGCCCGGGTCTTGAAGGAACGCCGGGGGATCAGTCCCACGTTGACCTTCGGCAACAATGCCCAGATGAGCGGGCATATTCAGCTTCTGGGCGGCACACCCATTCCCACCAAAGCCGACGAAGCCCTGGTCGACGAACAAAACCGGCTGGTCAGCACGGCGGGGACGGCCTCGGGCGCCAAGCTGGCCACTATGGCTCGCGGTATTGAGAACCTTATCAGGGGCACTTTGGAACTCGTTCACAGAGGAGAGAGGGATGAGAGAAGTTCAGGCACATCAGATCACTGAGGTGGTCAAGAACCTTTGTATGGATGCGAACTATGACCTCGGACAGGATGTGATCGATTCGTTAAAACGGTCACTGGAAAAAGAGGAATCTCCCACCGGGAAAGAGATTCTGGAGATGATCCTGGAAAACGCCGATATCGCCAGAGAAGAACGGCTTCCCATTTGTCAGGACACGGGTTTTGCCGTCCTGTTCGTGGAGCTGGGTCAGGATGTGCACATCGTCGGAGGAGAGTTCGAAGAGGCCATCAACGAAGGGGTCCGGCAGGGTTACAGCCAGGGATATTTGCGTAAGTCTATCGTGGACGATCCCGTTCTGGACAGGAAGAACACCTCGGATAACACCCCCGCTGTGATTCATACCCGCGTCGTGCCCGGCGAGCGAATCCGCATCGTTTTCGCTCCCAAAGGCGGCGGCAGCGAGAATATGAGCGAGGTGAAGATGATGAAGGCCGCCGATGGCATCGAGGGCGTCAAGGATTTTGTGGTCGACAAGGTGAGGCGCTCAGGCGGCAATCCATGCCCGCCGGTGGTGGTCGGCATTGGCATCGGCGGCACCTTCGAGAAGGTCGCGCTGCTCGCCAAGCAGGCTCTGCTGCGTCCGCTGGGGCAGCGGCACCCGGATGCTCGTTTCGCCGCCGTGGAGGAAGAGATTCTTGAGCGGGCGAACAAGCTGGGTATCGGGCCGATGGGACTGGGTGGCCGGGTCTCCGTTTTGGACGTGCACGTGGAGGTTTTCCCCTGCCACATCGCCAGCCTGCCGGTGGCCGTGAACATGCAGTGCCATGCCGCTCGGCATAAAGAGGCCGTCATCTGAGGATCGTTTTCGATGTGATCATCGAGCGTTCTATCATTCATCGATCAAAGGGGGAAAGACGGTGGCGTCAACCAAAAGGCTGCAAACACCACTTTCAGACGAAGATGTCAAGAAACTGAAGATCGGGGATAAAGTCCTCCTCAATGGCGTCATCTACACCGGTCGGGATGCCGCCCATAAGCGCTTGGTGGAGCTCATCGAGGCAGGAAAGGACCTGCCCATTGACATTAGAGGGCAGATTATCTATTATGTCGGTCCCTCTCCGGCGAAACCCGGAAAACCCATTGGGTCGGCCGGCCCCACCACCAGCTACCGCATGGATCCCTATGCGCCCGTACTCATCGCTCAGGGACTCAAGGGTATGATCGGAAAGGGCCCCCGTGGAGAAGGGGTCGTGTCAGCCATGAAACGCCATGGGGCCGTCTATCTCGGAGCCGTCGGTGGCGCGGCCGCCCTCATCGCTCGGGCCATCAAGAAGGCTGAGGTGGTGGCCTATGAGGATCTGGGGCCGGAGGCCATCCGGCGTCTGGAGGTGGAGGATCTGCCCGTCATCGTGGCTCAGGATGCTCACGGCGGCGATCTCTTCCGGGAAGGCGTGGAAAAATACCGGCGGGAATGACGCCAGCAGCTATTCTGCGCGACGGCCATGAGACCTCAATAACAAAGGAAACGATTCATGCGAACGGTATTGTCGGCCGACAAGGTCAAAGGGGACTTCCTCAAGAAGGTAGAAGAGCTCAGCGGGCAGAGCATCTGGGCCTGCTACCAGTGCGGCTGCTGCTCGGCGGGATGTCCCGTGGCGGAAGAGATGGATTTGCTTCCCAACCAGGTGATTCGCTACGTCCAGCTGGGATTCGAGGATGAGCTGATGAGCGCGAAAACCATCTGGTTATGCGCCTCCTGTTTCCAATGCTATGCCCGCTGTCCCCGGGGCATCGATATTTCCAAGATCATGGATGCCCTGCGTCAGATGGCCCTGGGGGCAGGCCCCGATCGGTACGGACCGAACGAGATTCCTGCCTCGGAGCTGGCCGGAGCTCCTCAGCAGGCCCTGGTCACCGTGGTGCGAAAACTTGGGAATTGATATCTCGTTCATACGGAGGGTGAGATGAAGCTGCCGTACTACCCTGGATGTACCCTGAAAGATCGGACCTCCCAGCTGGAGAACACGGCTCTGGCCTCAGCAGAGAAACTGGGTGTTCAGCTCCAGGAGATACCCAACTGGACCTGCTGCGGGGCCGTCTATCCGGTGAGCGAGACCAGGATCATGAATCTGGTGGCCCCCATTCGTATTCTCAAAGAGGTCGGTGAAGGCGGGGATGACCGGGTAGTGACGATCTGTGATTTCTGCTATAACGTGCTCAAAAGGGCCAACCGGGCTATTCGGGATGATGACATGAAGCGTACCCGGATGAATCTCTTCCTCAGCGACGATGATCGACGATGGGCCGACAGCGGCAAGAAGGTGGGCGAGGGTGAGGCCTATGACGGCGGGGTCAGGGTTCTTCATTACTTGGAGATGCTGCGCGATGAGGTGGGTTTTAAAAAGATGGCCGCGGCGGTGAAAAGGCCGCTCAAAGAACTCCAGCTAGCGCCCTATTACGGCTGTAACCTTCTGCGGCCGGCCGAGGAGATGAATTTCGACGACCCCGAGAATCCCAGGATCATGGAGGATTTCGTCGAGCATCTGGGAGGCTGTGTGGTGAGCTTTCCGTACCGTATCGAGTGCTGCGGATCTTTTTTAGGACTTTCCTCTCCGCCTGCTGCCCGCCGGCTGTCGCATACCATTCTGGCGTCGGCCCGAAAGAACGGGGCCGATGCGGTCGTGCTCAGCTGTCCGATGTGTTTTTACAATCTGGAGACGAAACAGAAAGAGCTGGCCAGGGAATTCGCCGGATTCAGGCCCATTCCCGTGTTTTTCTTCACTCAGCTGCTGGCTCTGGCCCTGGGCCTGGATGCCGGCGATATGGGTTTCGATGAGCACTTCGTCGATCCGCTCCCACTGCTGCGGGAACGAGGTCTGGCCTGACCGGTTTGAAAAGAGCGGGTCCTTGAACATCTGAAATACTTGAACATCTGATAGATATGAACACGGCACTTTCGTGAGGAGTTCAGATGAAACGAATCGGGGTCTTCGTCTGCCATTGCGGCATCAATATCGCCTCAACGGTGGATGTTGAGAAGGTTGTGGAGGAGGTCGGCCGCTATCCAGGAGTGGCCCATGCGGAGCACTATCAATACATGTGCTCCGATCCCGGTCAAAAGCTGGTCCAGGAGGCCATCAAAAAACATCATCTGGATGGCGTTATCGTGGCGGCCTGTTCCCCCACGCTGCACGAAGTCACCTTCCGACGCGCTTCCGAGACCGCCGGATTGAATCCCTATCAGTGTGAGATCGCCAACATCCGGGAGCAGTGCAGCTGGGTACACACAGATCGCCCCTCGGCGACACGGAAAGCGGTCCGGATCATTGAGAGCCTGGTCGAGAAGGTCAAATATGATGAGTCCCTGACGCCCCTCAGCGTGCCCCTCACCAAGCGGGCTCTGGTCGTCGGAGGCGGAGTGGCCGGAATTCAGGCCGCTCTGGATGTGGCCAACAGCGGCTATGAGGTGCTCCTGGTCGAAAAACAGCCCTCCATCGGCGGCCACATGGCGCAGCTTTCGGAAACCTTTCCCACCCTGGATTGTTCCCAGTGCATCCTGACTCCAAAGATGGTCGAGGCCGGACAGCATCCCAACATCCGGCTGATGACCTATTCACAGGTCGAGGAGATCTCCGGTTACGTGGGAAATTTCACGGTCAAGATCCGGAAAAAGGCGGCCTATGTGAACTGGGATGCCTGCACCGGTTGCGGCGTCTGTACCGAGAAATGCCCCAAGAAGGTGCCTTCGGAATTCAACCGCAACATGGGCACTCGGGGAGCCATTTATACGCTGTTTCCCCAGGCGGTGCCAAACTATCCCGTCATCGACCGCGACCACTGCCTCTACTTCACCAAGGGGCGCTGCCGGATCTGCGAGAAATCGTGCGATCTGGGAGCCATCGATTACCAGCAGGAGGACCAGATCGTCGAGGAACAGGTGGGCGCCGTGGTCGTGGCCACAGGCTACGATACCCTGCCGTTGAATCAATTAGGAGAATACGGTTCCGGCAGCTTGCCGGACGTCATCGATGGAATGGCCTTCGAGCGGCTGCTCTCGGCCTCCGGTCCCACCACCGGGGAGATCCGCCGGCCCTCCGATGGGAAAGTGCCCAAAGAGGTCGTTTTCGTGCAGTGTGCCGGCTCCCGGGACCCCGAGAAACACCTCCCTTACTGTTCCAAGATCTGCTGCATGTACACGGCGAAGCATGCCCTGCTTTACAAACATCGAGTCCACGACGGCCAGCCCTATGTTTTTTATATCGATGTCCGCACAGGGGGCAAGGGCTACGAGGAATTCTACCATCGCGTCTCGGAAGAGGAAGGCGTGGTTTATATCCGTGGAAAGGTGTCCAAGATATTTCAGGATGGGGATGATCTCATCGTCTGGGGGGTGGACACACTCACCGGGAAAAAGGTGGAGATCACCGCCGATCTGGTGGTCCTGGCCACCGGAATGGTGCCCGCGGCCGGCACCCGGGAGCTGTTCAGCACCTTGAAATTGGCCGCCGACGAGAACGGATTTCTCAGCGAAGCCCATCCCAAACTGCGGCCCGTGGAAAGCATTCAGGCGGGCTTCTTCCTGGCGGGGACGGGACAGGGACCCAGGGATATTCCAGAGACCGTGGCCCAGGCCAGCGGGGCGGCATCGAAGGTGCTCGCCCTGTTCTCACGGGAAACGCTCCAGCATGAACCGATCGTCGCCTGCGTCGATGAGGATCTCTGCAGCGGGTGCAAGATCTGTGTCTCCGCCTGTCCCTATGATGCCCGAGAATTCGATGAGGACAAAGGCATCGTGCGGGTGAACGAACTTCTCTGCGAGGGCTGCGGTGCCTGTGTGGTTTCCTGCCCCTCCGGGGCCACCCAGCAGAAGAATCTTACCGATAAGCAGATACGCGAGATGGTCAAGGCCTCTCTGGGAGAATGAATATGTTTGAACCCAAGATCGTCTGTTTTCTCTGTAAGTGGTGCACCTATGCGGGAGCGGATCTGGCCGGCACCTCCCGGCTGGAATATACTCCCAATGGAGTGAACATCCGCTTTATGTGTTCCAGCCGGCTCGATCCGGAACATATCCTGTGGGCTTTCCAACGAGGTGCCGATGGGATTTTCGTGGGCGGCTGTCATCCGGGCGATTGTCATTATCAGGATGGCAACTATAAAACCTTGAGGCGGCTGGAACTGTTCCGCAGAGTCATCAAGCAGTTCGGTCTGAACGATGGGCGTCTGCGGCTGGAATGGGTCAGCGCCGCGGAGGGCAAACGGTTCGCCGAACTGATGAACGAATTCACGGAACAAATTCGGGCTCTCGGTCCTCTCAAATTAGGATCGAGAAAAGGAGGCCAAGATGGCGGCTCAGAAGCAAAAAGCAAGGGCAACTAAGGCGTCAAAAAAGAAACCCGAGGAAACACGGAATCTGGTCCCCATATTCATCATGGGTCAGAGGTATATGGTGCCGGACAGCCTGACGATCCAGAAGGCCATGGAATATGCCGGATTCCAACTGGTTCGGGGCTGCGGATGCCGGGGCGGAATCTGCGGCGCCTGCGGCACGGTGTACCGTTTTCCCGATAGCCATCGCATCGAGGTCGGCCTGGCCTGCCAGACGGTCGTTCAGCCCGATATGTATCTGGCTCAGATACCGTTTTTCCCGGCCAACAAGGCCGTCTACGATATCGAGAAATTATCTCCCACCGGATCGGATGTGGCCAAGCTCTATCCGGAGATCTTCAAGTGCATCGGCTGTAATGTCTGCACCAAGAGCTGCCCTATGGACATCGATGTCATGGAGTATGTCGCCCGGGCCATCCGCGGCGACGTGGCCGGGGTGGCCGAGCTGTCCTTCGATTGCGTCATGTGCGGTCTGTGCGCTGCCCGCTGCCCGGCCGAGGAGGCGCAATATAATTTTGCCATTCTCTGCCGCCGCCTCTATGGCCGCCATATCGCTCCCCGGGCCAAACATCTGGCCGAGCGGATTCGTGAGGTCGAAAAGGGTCAATTCGACCGCCCGCTGCAGAATCTGATGCAGACGAAACAGGACAAACTGGTGACCCTGTATAAAGAGAGAGAGATCGAGCCAGACATGGCCGATGACGACTGGACGCCAGGAGATGCTCGCTACGTGTGAGCTCAGGGGCCATGCCGAGGAGGTTCGCTATGCCCTATACACCAGAATTGCAAAAATTGATTAAAGCCGTTGAAAAAACCAGACCGGCCCGGGTCGAAAGAAAAAAGAAGGGTGAGGAGTTTCCCGCCATTCCGGTTGATGACCGGCCGGAGATGCTGAAGAATTACCATCCCGACTTCAAACCCGGAACCCGCCGAAAGATCAAGGTGGGGCCCAATCGCGGATACGCCATTCCTCATGAGATGGTCGATCTCCTGGAGGCCCGCAGCCGTATCGATCCCAAGCAAATCGATCTCTCACGGGCGGACTACGAGACCGATGTGCTCATCATCGGCGGCGGCGGAGCCGGTTCGGCCGCCGCGCTCCTGGCTCAGGAGAACGGCGCCCGCGTGTTGATGACTACCAAACTGCGTCTGGGTGATGCCAATACCATGATGGCCGAAGGAGGTATCCAGGCGGCCACCAAGCGGGGAAAGGATTCGCCCTACTTTCATTATTTGGACGTCATGGGCGGGGGTCATTTCGTCAACGATCCCAAGCTGGTCCGTACCCTGGTGCGCGAGGCGCCCGGGGTTATGGGATGGTTGGAGAAAATGGGCGCCATGTTTTCAAAGTATCCCGACGGCACCCTGAAGACCATGCATGGGGGCGGGACCTCACGGAAGCGAATGCACTATGCCGGGGATATCACCGGGGCGGAGATCATGCGCACGCTGCGCGACGAGGTCAGGAACCGTCCGGAGAGCATCAAGGTCCTGGAGTATGTCGCCGCCGTCGAGCTGATCCTGACCGACACGGGACAATGTGCCGGGGCCGTATTCTACAGCCTGGAGACGAGAGAATTTTTCGTGGTCAAGGCCAAGTCCACCGTGCTGGCTACGGGCGGATCCGGGAGACTGCACATTCAGAATTTCATGACCACAAACCATTACGGGGCCACCGGAGATGGGCTGGTGATGGCCTACAGGGCCGGCGTCAAGCTGAATTTTCTGCACACCGTGCAGTATCATCCCACCGGAGCCGTTTTCCCGGAACAGGCCGAGGGCCTTTTGATCACTGAAAAGTTCCGGGGAGCCGGGGCCAACCTGGTCAATGTCGATGGCGAGCAGTTTGTCTATGAGCGCGAGCCCAGGGATATAGAGGCGGCGGCCATCATCAGGGAATGTTCTCCTAACGTGGCCAAGGGCGTGCCTACGCCTACCGGGAAGTTCGGGGTCTGGCTGGACTCGCCCATGATCGACATGCTTAAGGGCCCGGGAACGGTGCGCAAGGAATTTCCAGGCAAACACATCCTCTTCCGGCGCTACGGCATCGATATATCCAGGGACCCCATGCTGATTCATCCCACCCTGCATTATCAGAATGGAGGCGTGGAGATCAATGACAAATGCGAGACCAGCCTGCCGGGCCTGTATGTGGCCGGCGAGACCGCCGGCGGGATCCATGGCGAAAACAGGCTGATGGGCAACTCTCTGCTGGATGTGACCGTTTTCGGCAAGATTGCCGGAGAGCATGCCGCTCATTATGCCCGGAGAAAATCCCTTCGCGGCAAACTGACCCTGGAACATGTTCAGCGTTATCACCGCGCTCTGAGCCGAGCCGGTATCAAGACGGACCGGATCGCGCCGATGATCCTGCCCGATTACGGCAATCCAGACGTGAAAAAACGGCAGTTGACCACGGACTATCAAGGAACCCTGCGATAGGCCGGAGTCTTCAGGCGACCGGATACGAGCCGGCGGATGGTTTGCGGACAGGTTGCTGTTTCATTCATAAAAAAGGCGGTCAGATGGCAAAACTCAAAGTTGCGCTTTACTGGGCGGCCAGCTGTGGAGGCTGTGAGATCTCTATACTGGACATCGGGGCCAAGATTCTCGATTTCGTCGAGGGCGCAGAAATCGTCTTTTGGCCGGCGGCCATGGATTTCAAATACAGCGATGTAGAGGCCATGGACGACGAGGGCATCGATGTCACCCTGTTCAACGGCGCCATTCGTACCCAGGAGAACGAGCACATTGCCAGGCTGCTGAGACGAAAGAGCAAGGTCCTGGTGGCCTATGGTTCCTGCGCCTATGAGGGCTGCATCCCCGGTCTGGCCAATGTCACCGATCGAAAGGGCATCTTCGAGAGGGTCTATGGCACGACGCCGACCACCAGGAATCCTGAAAAGGTCCGGCCGCAGACCTCCACCAAAGTGCCGGAAGGCGAGCTGCGGCTGCCCGAGTTCTACGACACGGTCAAGACGCTGGCGCAGACGGTCGATGTCGATTACTTCGTTCCCGGCTGTCCTCCCACCGGCGAGAAAACCTGGGAAGTGCTCCAGGCGGTTTTAGCCGGTCAGCTGCCGGAGAAAGGATCGGTGGTGGGGGCCGGACAGAAGACGGTCTGCGATGAATGTCCCCGGACGAAGAATGAAAAAAGGATCAAGGCCTTTCACCGGCCCCATCTGGTGATTCCAGAGCCGGAAACCTGTCTGCTGGAGCAGGGTATTTTTTGCGCCGGTTTCGCCACCCGGGACGGATGCGGAGCTCAGTGCATCCAGGTCAACATGCCCTGCCGGGGCTGCTATGGACCGCCGCCTCAGGTGATCGATCAGGGAGCCAAGATGGTCAGCGCGCTGGGATCTATTATCGATGCCCAGGACCCCGAGGAG
>CAZOYL010000067.1:0-2200 GCA_964584035.1 uncultured Gemmatimonadota bacterium
ACGACCTCATCCCGCGTGAAACCGTTGGCCAGCAGGGCGGCCTCGACCTTGCGCATGCCGTAATTGGCAAAGAGCAATCTTCCCTGTTTGTCCGCCGGTCCGCTGGGACAGAACATCGGGTAATAGAACCAATCGGGCAGCGTCCCCTGGGGCAGACAGGCGCTGAAGCCGAAGAACAGGTTATCGTGATAGACGCTGGCCATGGTCCGGTCGCAGGTCATGACGATTTTATAGGGCATGCAACCTCTCCCTGGCGTCCTCCACCTCGACCAGGATCGGATCGGCCTCTTTCCAGATCTCCAGGAACTCCTCATACTGCTCGGCGGCCTTCCGGTTCCAGCCCGACCGCTCGTAGGCCAGCCCAAGATAATAATGAGCGCGCACCGCCCAGATGGGACGCACCGCCCGGGCCTCATCATATCTGTTCAACACGCCCTCCAGCAGGCTGACCGCCTCGCCGTGCCGGCCCACCTCGAGGTAGGCTTTGGCCAGAAACAGACGCCCCAGAAAGGGTGTCTCGACGGCTTCCTGTACCGCTTTCTCCAAATGCGCCACGGCCATCTCGGCATTCCCGGTGAACAGCTCGACACACCCCAGAGCCTGCCAATAACTGAACATAAGCAGAGGCATTTTCTCCTCGAGATCCGTCTTCAATCCCGCCAGGACCGCCCTGGCCTCGGCTTCTCTCCCGCTTTCGACCAGCACGCAGGCCTGAAAATCTCTGGAGCCCACCAGTGCCTCCGGATCGGCCCGGTATTGACTTTCCCGGCCTCTTTCCGTCTCCTCAAGGGCCGCATCCCACTGTTCCTTTCTGGCATAGATCTCGGCCTTTAAAAAATTCTTGTAGGCATTTCTCGCCCCGATGATCTGCTCCATTCGATCGGCGGCGATGCCCTGGTCGAGGATCTCGATGGCGGCGTTCAGCTTTCCCCTGTACATCGGAATCAGAGATAGAAGGGTCCTGCCGGTGGCGCGATAGTTCTTGTCATCACCTGAAGCGACCGCTTTATAGCAGCTCTCGGCCCGGGCGTATTCCCGCCGGAACAGATACATGTGACCCAGCTTGATCATGGATGGAAGGAAATCGGGCTTGACCTCCAGGGCCTGACGATAGGAAGCCATGGCCTGTTCGATTTGGCCGTTATAGGCATAGAGGTCGCCCCGGGTATCGTAGGGATTGGCCTCATCGGGAGCGATGGAAGCATACGTGTTGATGGCCCACAGCGACTTCTCGAAATTGCCCTGTTTATCATAGGTGTACGCCAGCATATTATAGGCCGTCTTATAGAGGGGATCGATCTCGATGGCTCTGTTGAGGCTGCCGACCGCCTCATGGCGTCTTTCCGGCAGCTGGCGATAGAAAACGCCCAGCCAGAAATGGATCTCCTTATCGTCGGGATATCGCTGGGCCAGTTTCTCCATCTCCTCGATCCCTCTGGTGAAATTTCCCTCCTTCGCCTCCGTGACCTCTGACATGCTCTTGATGAAAAGTTTTTCTTTTTGACTGATCTGATCGGAGTACTGCAAGGCCTTGGCCATGTAACCGCCACGCTGCTCGTCGTCCTTCAGCAGCCCCAGCCGGAAATAGGCCATGGCGAAGGTGGAATCATATTCCAGGGCTCTTCGATAGCTGGCCTCGGCTTCGGCGGCATAGAGTTTATTGCCATAGTCAAGCCCCTCGAGATAGTACCGATAGGCCTCCGGCGAGTGAGTGGTGACGTCGGCCACCGCCCGGTCCGTCTCTCCCCGAGCCTCCTCGGGAAGAGACAGCTCCAGCCTGGTCCTGGCGCTGAGACGGTCCACCACCGCGAAGAGGTCCTCTCCCGCCTCCCCGGTGACCCGCTCGCTGGCGATGATCTTCCCCGAGGCGGCCTCCGAGATCTCGGCGCTAAGCACGATATGAGGCTCGGTCTGAAGAATGCTCCCCGTCAGGATCCACTTCACTTCGGCCCTCCTGGCCACCTCCGAGGCCACGGTCTTGTCGATGACCTTGACGTCCTCCTGTCCCATCAGCTTGAGAATATCGTACAGCCGTTGTCGGCTCATGACCCGTATGTACTGCGACTCCGAAAGGTCGGTGATCAGCAGGCTGGTGATCATCTGGGCGATCCGGTCGCTGTCCAGGGGATCGGCCACATTCTCGAAATACATGATGGCCAGCGAATGCTCATCGGCCATGGCTCCCTGCTGCGGCCCGATC
>CAZOYL010000067.1:2300-13995 GCA_964584035.1 uncultured Gemmatimonadota bacterium
TGTTGTAGCGGGCGATCTTCTGCGGTTCCTCATTGAGGATCGAGTAGATGATGGCGGCCAGATGTTCGCCCTCGAAGGGCAGCCTCCCGGCGAGCAGCTCATACATCACCACGCCGAAGGAGAAGATGTCGCTTCTTCTATCCACCGCCTCACCGGAAGCCTGCTCCGGAGACATGTAGGCCACGGTGCCCAGGGTGGAGGGCGTCTGGGTGATCTGCTCGGCGTCCTTGCGCTTGGCCAGGCCGAAGTCCATGATCTTGACCCGGCTCCTGGGGGTGAGCATGATGTTGGAGGACTTAATATCCCGGTGGACGATGCCCTTCTCGTGGGCGGCCATCAGGCCCTCGCAGACCTGGATGCCGATATCCAGGATCTCTTTGACCTTCAGTTCTTTCTTCTCGACGCGCTGCTGACCGGCGATCTCCTTGAGGGTTTTCCCCTCGACGTACTCCATGACGATGAAATCGCCCCGGGAGCTGCTCTCGATGCCGTGAATGGTGGTCACGTTGGGATGGTTGAGCGAGGAAGCCGCCTGCGCCTCGTGAACGAAGCGGGCCTTCTCCTGGGGATGCTCGGAGATGTCCGGGGGCAGGAATTTCACGGCCACGATGCGCTTCAGCTTGGTGTCCTCGGCCTTGTAAACGACGCCCATGCCCCCCTCGCCGAGCTTATCGAGGATCTTATAGTGGAGAATCGTTTGACCGATCATGGAGGTCACCGCCTTTGTATTTGGCCGATCTAAAATAAGATCGTAAAATGGAATCAACCGGCAGAAAACATATTCACGAAATTTAAAGTATTTTATTAAGTGTTCTTTGTTATATGCTTGTGAATATAGCTGTTAATTTACAGCTATTCTGCGGCGGCCATCTTCAGTGCCGCTACCCTCTCTCTGGCCTGTTCCACCTCCTCGATCCCTTCATCGGCATCCTTCCAGATTCCCAGGAAGGTCTCGTACTGCTCGAGGGCTTTGTCCGTCCAGTCGGACCGTTCGTAGATCTGGCCGAGATAGTAGTATGTCTTGACCGAGGCGATGGCATCCAGCGCGCGATAGTTATGATATCTGGAAATTGCTTTTTCAAAGGCTTCCACAGCCCGGGCCAAATGACCCGCTTTCAAATAAGTCTTCCCCAACGTGTAGCGCAGATAAAAAGGGTCGGGAAATCCCGCGCTCTTGCGGTAAAGAGATAAAGCGGCCTGGGGATCATCTCTGGCCAGTTCGATAGAGCCCCTCGCATACCAGTAAAATTCCCTCGCATAGGTGTCGCCCTCTGCGATCTCTGCATCCCATTGTTCGATGACATCCTTGGCTTTTTTCAGATCGCCATTCTCCGTCAAGAGTTCCACATAAACATTGCGCAACTGGTGAACAAAGTCGGGCATCTCCGTGCTGGAGATATCGACGGCCTGTTCCAGCTCCGCCAGAGCAGACCGTATCTTTCCCTGTTGGCGATAGATCCTGCTCTTCAGATAATACTTCTCGATCTGACCGAATTCGACCTGTTCCATTCGGTCCGCCGCCAGTCCCTGGTCAAGAACGGTAAGAGCCTGCGTGAATTTACCTTGATAAAGGGGAATATAAGCCAGACGGGTCCTTCCAGCGGAGCGAACGTACTTGTCGGCACAGGAGGTAAGCACCTTATAGCAATCTTCCGCCTGCTGATAATCCTGTTTGAAGACATATAGAGTCCCCATCTTTCTCCGGGACATGTAGAAGTCGGGCTTGATCTCCAAGGCCTTCCGGTAGGATTCGATGGCCTGATCGATCTTGCCGTTGAGGGCGTACAGATCGCCTCTGCTGTCATAGGGATTGGCCTCGTCCGGCGCCAGGGAAATGTACTTGTTGATGGCCCAAAGGGATCTCTCGAAATCGCCGAGATCATTGTAGGTGTAAGCAAGAACATTGTAAGCGAATTTATAGAGCGAGTCGATCTCAATAGCTTTTTGAAAATAGCTGATAGCCTGATCGTACTCTGAGAGGAAAGCAGAGTGAATAAGTCCCAACCAAAAATAAGCGAATTTGTCGTCCGGGTACCGTTCCACAATTGCTTTTAGCTCACTGACAGCCTCGGTATAATTACGCGATAAAAGCGCATTGAAACTTCTAATATAGTTTCTCTCTCTGCGGCTGACCTTGTCCGAATACTTCCATGCTCTGCCCGCCATTCGCCTGGCTTCCTCGTCGGACATCGTAATCGTCGCTATTTGGTAATAGGCCATGGCGAAGGTGGAATCATACTCCAAAGCTCTATAGAAACTTTCCTCGGCTTCCGCGTAATAAGCCTTATCGACGAAGTCAACACCTTCGGTATAATAACGATACGCTTCCGGCGAATGGGTGGTGACATCGGCGACCGATCTATCCGGTTCGCTTTGGGCCTGCTCCGGCAGCGAGAGATCACCTTTGATCTCGGCACTCAGCTTATCCACAACCGTGAACAGATCCTCTCCTGTCTCCCCCGTCACTCGCTGTGTCGCCAGCACTCTCCCCGTGGTCGCATCCGATATATCCGCCGTTAGGAGAATATTCGGCTCCGTCTGCAGAATGTCGCCGGTCAGGATCCACCTGGCCCCCGCTTTCTCGGCCACCTCAGAGGCGACGGTCTGATCGATAACCTTGAGATCCTCCTTTCCCATAGCTTTTAATATATCGTAGAGCCTCTGGCGGCTGACCACCCGCAGATACTGAGATTCGGAAAGGTCGGTGATCAACAGGCTGGTGATCATCCTGGCGTAACGGTCGCTGTCCTGGGGATCGGCCACGTTCTCGAAATACATGATGGCCAGGGAATTCTCCTGAGCTATGGCCTCCGGCTGCGGCCCGATCTTGACCTCAAACGGCTTGAAGATGAAAAACAGGACAACGGCCAGCGCGATGACGGCTGTGGTGACGATCACCGGCAGGCGTGATCTCTTCGATCTGGGGGTCTTTACTTCCGAAGGAATTCGACCCGCGGTGGCATACTCCATCGTCCTCTTCTCATGCCGCAGATCGGCCAGCACCCCGTCGATATGCTGGTAGCGCTCCTGACAGTCCTTGGTCAAGGCCTTCTCGACGATCCGCTGCAGTCCCTCGGGCGCATCGGCCTTATACCGGGCCAGCGGCTCCGGCGTCTCGTTGACGATCGAGTAGATCACCGCCGCTTCATGATCGCCCCCGAACGGCAGATGGCCGGTGATCATCTCGTAGAACACCACCCCGAAGGAGAAGATATCCGACCGCTGATCCACCTCCATCGCCTGAGCCTGCTCCGGCGACATATAGGCCACCGTCCCCAGTGTCGAGCCGCTGGTGGTCAGCTTGGTCGCCCCCTTGAGCTTGGCCAGCCCGAAGTCCATGATCTTGACCCGGCCCTCGGGGGTGACCATGATGTTGTCCGACTTGATGTCCCGGTGGACCACATCCTTCTTATGGGCCGCGGTGAGACCCTCGCAGATCTGCACGGCGATGTCGAGCGTTTTCTTCAGCGTCAACTGCTCACCTTCGATCAGCTCCTTGACGCTCTGGCCGGGACAGTACTCCATGACGATGAACAGCTGACCATCGTGCTCGTCGATCTCATGGATGGTGGTCACGTTTGGATGGTTCAGGGCCGACGCCGCCTTGGCCTCGTGGATGAACCGCTCCTTCTCGACGGCATCGGCGACCAACTTCTCGGGCAGAAACTTCAACGCCACCACCCGGTCCAGCTTGAGATCCTGGGCCTTATACACCACGCCCATCCCGCCCTCGCCGAGCTTCTCCAAAATCTTGTAATGGGAGACGGTTCGTCCGATCATGGTTCTCTTCCAGAGGATCTTGAGACGGTTGAGGCAGCTTCAGTAGGACGACAAGTCGGATTTTCACGATCACGAACGACGATCACGAACACGCCGTTCAGTCGTCCATCACCAGCTCTTCGACCTTCCGCTGTGCCGAATGTACTTCCTCGAGGCGAGCTCCGCCGGTTTTCCAGATCTCCAGCACTCGGTCATACTGCTCCAGGGCGTGATCGGTTCGATTCTGTTCCCGGTAGAGATCGGCCAACCGGTAATGGAACATAGGATGGATCAGGCGCCGGTCCCGGCCGTGGGGTCGAAAGGAGATCAGGCGCTCATACTCGGCGACGGCCTTCTCGGGCCGGCCGGCCGAAAGGTAAGCCCGGGCCAAGGTGTCTTTATGAAAGGGCAGGTTATAGATAAGCATGCCTGCCGTGTTACTCATGTAGGGGATGCGCCAGGCGGAAGCCTTCCGGCAGGTCTCGATGGCCTGATCGGCGGAGTCCTTCGCCAGCCATATCTCGGCCTGGAGAAGCTCGGCCTGCTCGGGAATCACCGGCCGTATATCCTCTAATCCTGTGACGGCGGCATCGATATCCCCCTCCTTCAATGACACCATGGCGAGGGCAAAATCGTACCCGGCCTTGAGAACCCTGATCTGTTCGGAGACGACCGGAGAATAGCTCAAACCCGGCGGGATATGCTCACTGGGGTTTTTTTTGATGGCATCCAGAGAATGCTGGAACCGTTTCCGGCTGAGGGCCAGCTCCTGTCGATCGTAATAGATCCAGCCCCTCATCCGGTCAGCCTCGGTGATCCACAACTCGCTGCTGTGCTCTCTGGCCACGTCCTCCAATTTCTGCGCCTCGGCCAGCGCGCCGTCGATATCGCCCAGCCAGCAGCGGTAGAAGCTCTTCCAGCGGCAGCCCTCTGCCCGGGTTCCCAGAGAAGGCGCCCGTTCAATATAACGGTCGAGCCATTCAAGACTTTCCCGATACATCTCCTTGAGGGCATAAACATAAGCAATCTCCCAATAAGCGTAGTAAAAATCGGGCTTAATCTCCAGCGCCTCCTTGTATTGGTCGATGGCCTCATCCAGTCGGCCCATCCTGAAATACAGCTCCCCCATGGAATCTATCGGATTGGCATCGCCCGGGGAGATCTCGGCGTATCGCTGAAAGTATTCGGCGGCCCGGTCAAATTCCTCGATGTCGGTGTACATATAGGCCAGCTCGTTGATCGCCCATCCGTAGTTGGGATCCAATTCCAGGACCTTCTTGTATTCCTCCACCGCCTGGTAGAACTGCCGGTTACCCCGATAGTGAGAGGCCAGTCGCTGATGAACCCGTTTTTCCCCGGGATATTTTCGGGCGATCTTTTTCAGGATCTGAAAGCGCTTGTCCGCATCCTGCTCGAGGGTCCGGACATAGGCAGCTTCGATATAGAGCCGTTCTTTTTCCGTGGCCCGATCGGACAGGACTTTAGCCTTTTCAAAGGCCGCGTTGCGGGCCTTGTTGTCTCGCAGCCGGTCATGGATCCAGGCCAGATAGAGATGAGCCACGGCGAAGCTGGGGTCGAGCTCGATGGCCTTTTCCAGATAACGCCGGGCCTCTTCATTGTAGAGTTTTTCATAGCTGTCTCGACCGCGAAGAAAATAACGGTAAGCTTCCATAGAGGTGGTGGTCACCTCGGCGATCGATTTCTCTTTTTTCTTCATCTTGTCTTCAGAAATACCCAGACGGCTAATGATCTCCCGGCTGAGCCGGTCTATCTGGCCGGTCAGGATACTATCGATGCCCCGGCCTTTGGCGTTGCTGCTCCCGAGCAGTTTCTTCGTTTTCACATCCAGAATCTTCACGTCGGTGGCAAACATCTGACCCGCTTTGGTGAAACTGCCCAGAACGATAGTATCGATATTCTCCATGCGGCAGAGCTCGAATCCCAAATCCCGATCGATGACGTCCACATGGTCTTTTCCCAGATGTTTCAACAGGTCGTGGAGGCGCTCCCAGGTGACCACCCGCAGATACTCGGAACGTTCCAGGTTTGTGATCAACAGATTGGGAATGGTTCTGCGTAGATAATCATACGTCTCATCGCCCGTCTGATTCTCAAAGCTGATGACGGCCAGAGGCCGCTGTGATCGGACGGGAGATTCCAATTCCTGACGGGTTCGCTCCAGGTCAGATAACATCTCCTCGACCTGCTGGTACCTTTGCTCACGATCCTTGACCAGTGCACGATTGACCGTGCTCTCCAGCTCCAGCGGAACGCCCGGCCGGCGGCTCCGTAATGACGGCGGCTCCTCGTTCAGTATGGAGTATTCCAGGGCCTGGAGGTATTCTCCGGTGAAAGGTGATTCGCCGGCGACCATCTCGTAGAGAACGACGCCCAGCGACCAGATATCCGACCGGGCATCCACCTTTTCTCCCTGTATCTGCTCGGGCGACATGTAGGAAACCGTTCCCGCCAGTGTTTTCGGATCGTCGATGGATCGCTCGTTCTTCAGAACGGCCAGGCCGAAATCAAACACTTTGACCTGACCGTCCTCGGTGAGAAAAATATTCGCCGGTTTGATATCCCGATGCACCACGCCTTTCCGGTGAGCACCCCTCAGTCCCCGGGCCACGCCGGTGGCGATCTCCACGGCCTTTTCCAGTCTCAGGGCTCCCCGGGCGACTCTTTGTTCCAGTGTTTCCCCCTGATAACAGGTCATCACCATGAACAACTGGCCCTCAGCGGTCTCATCGATATCGTGAACGGTGCAGATGTTGGGGTGGTCCAAAGCCGAGGCCGCCCGGGCCTCGCGGATAAACCGCTCCTTCGCGATCGGGTCCCGGGTCAGTTCGGGCGATAGGAACTTGAGGGCCACCGGGCGTTTTAACTTGGTATCCTGGGCCCGGTAGACGACCCCCATTCCACCTTCGCCGAGTTTTTCGAGAATTTTATAGTGGGAAACGGTTTTGCCGATCATATTGAGCATAGCCAGAGAATTGAAGATTCATTTAGAAACACGGGGAATTAAAAACCGGGCATGCCTGGTGGTCAAATGGGCGGACCCGCCCCGGGGATTATTTTCATGTGGGGCAGGGTTCCTCACCGCCCCCGTCGCCCAGCAAGGTAATCAGCACAACGGTCGCTGCCAGGCCCCAGAGGGCCAGCCCGACCGTTCTGGCCGTATCGAGTTCCCTGACCGATAGTGACGTGATCTCCGCCAGCTCGGCCTCCTGGCGGTCATCGGGTGAGAAGATGCCCTGCAGCTTCGAATCCGCCAGCCTGGGCTCTCTGACGATGTACTCTCTGCCGTTGTCGAGAACGATGGAGATCTTCGACCGGGTCGTCCACTGCGACGGATCCTCTATGGCCAGCGGAACCCTGGTGGAACACCCGGACAGCGAGAGGATCAGGCAGAGCAGCAGGAACAGTGTCAAGCCGGTATGCAGCGTCGGTGATGTTCGCATTTGTTATGCTGTCTGCAATTGATATGATGCGTGCATGTATGACGATGTCTGCATTTTTTATCTCCGGCATGCCGGGATGTACATCAGGTTCCGGCCACGGTCATGCGGGCGACCCGAAAGCTGGGAGAAGAAATGCGGCCGTTGAATTCCAGATCATCGCCCACCGCATCGATGGCCGAGAAGATCTCGATCAGATCGCCGGCGATGGTCACCTGAGCGACCGGCACGGTCAACTTGCCGTTCTCGATCCAGCGGCCGAAGGCTCCGGCGGAATATCCACCGGTGGTGGTATTGGCTCCGAACCCGATGGTCTCCTCGACGAACAGCCCCTGCTTGACATCCCTGATCAGATCGGCCGCCCTGGTGCCGCCGCTGTTCATATAAAAGTTGGTGGCCGAGATTCGGGGAAGATCGTTATAGGAACCTCTGGCGGCATTACCCGTCGATTCGGCACCGGCCTTGCGGGCGCCATAGGTGTCATAGAGATACGCCTTCAGAACGCCTTCCTGGACGATCGTTTTTTTCTGCGTGCCGACGCCCTCCCCGTCGATGGGAGACGATCCCACTCCTCTCAACAGCGTGCCGTCATCGATGAGGGTCACCAGAGGTGAAGCCACCGGCTTGCCGAGCATTCCGGTCAGGAAGGAATTGTCCAGGCAGACCTCTTTCCCGTCGACGGCCCCGGCCAGCCCGCCCACCAATCCCCCGGCTGCCCGGGCATCGAAGACGACCGGAAACTCCCCGCTGGGCAACGGCTTTCCGCCAACCAGGGAGACGGCCATGCGGCCGGCGAGGGCCGCCATTTCCGCCGGCTTCTTCAACAGACGGTATCTCCGCCGATGGCAGGTATCCCAGCCGTCCTTTTTAGCATCATCCTTGACGGCCACCACGGAAATGTCCGTCGAGACCCTGGTTTCCTCGTAGGCATGGGAAAGACCGTGGCTATTGGCCACAGTCACCGTTCGGTACAGGTCACTGTATGAGGCACCGTTGGAGAGCGTGATCAGAGGGTGATATTGCATGGCCAGCCGTTCGGTCTCCACCAGACGATCGACCTTCTCATGTAAAGGGATGGAAAAGAGCTTCTGGTCCACCAGAGACGTGGCCCGGACCTTTCCCGTTTCCCCGGGCAGTCCGTTGACGGGATCGGATCCGGCCATTTTTGCCAGTTCCACCGCCTTCCCGGCCAGGGCTTCAAGAGAATCGTTATCGAAATCGGCCGTATCCACAAAAGCCATACGCTGACCGACATAGACTCTCATCCCGATGCCCCGGAAGTCTTCCTTTTTGAGATACTCCACCGCTCCTTTGCGAACATCGATCCGCAGCCGGGAGCCCTCCTCAAGAAAAACTTCCGCCTCACTGGCACCCTTCCCGATCAACATATTGAGCATGTCGGCAGCGAACTCTTCGCTTTTCAAAACTCACCTCCGTAAAGGGATGTTCTCTTCGGACAGATGTCATCGTCCCGTGATCAAGCGTTGGTGCCCCCCACCGTAATCCTGCCGATGCGCAGAGTCGGCTGCCCGCTGGTCACCGGCACCCACTGGCCCTTTCCGCAGGTGCCCGGCGCAAAATCGAGATCGTCTGCCACCATATCGATGGTTTCCAGAACCTCCGGGCCGCTGCCGATCAGCGTGGCCCCCTTCACCGGTCTGGTCAGCTCACCATTCTCGATCAGGTAGGCCTCCCGGACGGTGAAGGTGAAACTTCCCGAGGTCGTGTCCACCACTCCGCCGACGAAACCCTTGGCGAACAGACCGTTTTTCGTTTCGGCGAAAACCTCTTCAGGCTCCGACCGGCCATTGAGCACATAGGTATTGGTCATGCGCACCAGAGGATAATGCCGGAAGGACTGCCGCCGGCCGTTGCCGGTGGAGAAAGAATCCAATTGCCGGCCCGTCAGGATGTCATACATGTATCCGCGAAGAACGCCTTTCTCGATCAGGATCTTTTTCTGGGCAGGGGTTCCCTCATCGTCCACATTAAAGGAGCCCCGCAGATTGGGCACGGTGGCATCGTCCACCAGGGTGACCAGATCAGAGCCCACCCGCCGGCCTACCTTGCCGGCATAAAAAGAGGTCCCCCGCTGAATGCCGTCGGCCTCAAGACCATGCCCCACAGCCTCATGAAAGAGGACTCCGCCCCATCCATTGGAAACCACCACCGGCATCTGCCCCGCTGGAGCATCCACGGCCGCCAGCATGTCCACCGCCTCCCGGGCGGCATCGCGACCGACCTGTTCCGGAACGTCGCCGGCAAACAGCTCAAAACCCATATGCCCGCTGATCCGGCGCCGTCCCCGGTGCCGCTGGCTGCCGTCAGCGGCCAGCGCATTGAGGATGAAATAGATCAGCGGCTGCCGGTCCTGGACCCAGACCCCCAGGGAATTAGCGATGGCGATCTCCTTGATCTCTTCCTGGTAGTGAACCTCCACCTGGGTGATGCGACCATCATAGGATCGAGCCGCTTCATTGGCCCGCCTGATGACCTCCAGCCGCTCATCCTCCCCGACCTCCTGGAGCGGGATCTGCGATGGAATGAGATCGGAAACCTGACCCCTGGTGATCGGCTGCGGTCTGGTCGCTCCTCCGGAACGGGCCACAAAGGAAGCCGTTTTTGCAGCCTCCCGGAGCTTGTCCGGGGAAAAATCCTCAGAATAGGCGTAACCGGTCGAATCGCCTGAGACGACCCGGATGCCGATACCCTGGTCCATGCCCATCTGGATGGATGAGATCCGGTTCTCCTCCATGACGATATCTCTTCGCAGGCGTCTTTCCAGGTAGACATCGGCAAAATCCCCGCCACCCTCAAGGGCAACGTGTAATAATTGGCTGAGATCTTCCTGCATTAATCCGAACAAGGGTTCCTCCTGATGTTCAAGACCCATGGCCGCCCGGGAACGGAGTCCGTCCCACAGAAACGGTGAGACCATGACCAGCCCGGCTCCACAGGCGGTTTTCTTCAGAAATTCTCTCCTTCGCATATTCTTCCGCATACCATCCTCCTCGGCCCTGCCATCAGATCTCTCATCCCGGAAGCCGGCGCTTGCGGTATCGAGTCATCAGTCAGACATGACGCAGGATATCAGAGACTCCCGTAATTCACGGTTCAGCTGTTTGAGGTTCTTGCCGTCCAGGGCATGGCCGTTCATGGCCACCCGCAGGAGCAATACCGTCGCCTCCTCCCGCTGTACCCGGCTCATGGTCACCTCGTAGTCGCTGAGCGTACCCAGGCATCCCTTGAATGAGGGCGTACGCAGGTCGGAGGCGATGCCGACCAGGGTGATCCGGGCGGTGTCATGGGCCGGCCCCACTGAAACGTTCCTGCCCTCGATGATGAAAGGCTTTCCGCTTTGTGCCAGTCTTCTTTGGACCCGCATGCCCATGCGGATCAGCTCGACCAGTTCCTCGACGGTGGCGCTGACGCGGTAGAAATCTTCCAGGCCGTAGTAGAATTCACGAACCAGGTCTTCACTGGTCCGCTTGAAATGATCCCGCACCTGCGCCAATTTCTGCGTCTCCAGAATGCGCATGCCCTCATCGAAATCCCGGAACTGACCGATCTTCGCGCTCAACTGGCCCTTGATGGCCTGGTACAGGCTGCGGCGGTCGCGAAAGCGATCCAGGTCAACCTGCAGATCGATGACGTTGAAACCCTCCGATCCCATCATACGAGGCGGCTTGGATGATAACACGCTCATTCCAGCGACCGACTCGAGGGCGTCCACCAGGGCGAAAATCTGCTTCTCCTGTTCGGACCGACTGCCGGACAGGATGATGATGATCTTGAACTCGAGATAAAAATCGGTGGACTTGGCGATGCTGAAATACACCTGAGGTATCCCGGAAGTCCTGTATTCCCTCAGCAGCAAGGGTATGATGGCCCGGATATAGTGCTCGAATCCGCCCGGGGAATCGGTCCAGCGGGCCCGCTGAAATTTTTTGCTGGTGGCCATCTGTAAAAGCGCTTTGCGGATATGGCGGACCTCGTCCCGGGAGTAAGGCCGACCCTTGCTGTCGCAGATCTCCAGGCGGTAAACAGTTACGCCATCAGGAGTTGTAAACTCCTTGTTGAACTTGCGCTTGAAATCCGGAACCGCATGCCCGATGGCCTCCAGGCAGTCGTTCAGAGAAACCTCCCGGTCATAGCCCGCCACGGAGATGCCGGTGAGGTGTTCACGTTTCGTCTTGAGATTCTTGATCCATACCTGGGGACGGCCTCCGGTTTCGCGAACCTTCTTGAGAAACCGGCTGTTGACGATGATCTGATCGACCAGATCCTCCACCTTACGCTCGTAGACATACTCCTCCGGACGGCTGGCGAAAAACATGACCGCTTCGCCCCGGCGTCCCAACAGATCCTCCAACTCCTCTGGGGGACACTGTTTCTCGATGGCCTCGATGACCCGGCTGTAGGTCTCCAGACGTCTCCCCTCCCGGGCGATGAGATAGGCCTTGGCCCGGCTGCCGATG
>CAZOYL010000068.1:0-494 GCA_964584035.1 uncultured Gemmatimonadota bacterium
CCAGCATGGGATATCGGCGGTGCTGGTCTTTTCCGCCGGTAACCGTCTCCAGTACCAGGAAATCTCCTAACCCCAGGCTGACCCCTGCCACCACGGCCATCTCCAGAATGGCGTGGCCCAGCACGATCAGAGGGCCGACGATGAAGCCACGCCGGGCGGCATGGCTGACCGTGACCACCAGGACCGGTCCGGGCATCAGAGCCCCGGAGAGGCCGACCAGAAAGGAGGTGATGAAGATCTGGGGAATGGTGTCCATGTGCGATCCGATGGTATCCGGAAAAGATCTACAGATACTCTAAAACATCGGGAAAGGGAACCGGCGTGAAAGAGATCAGGAACAGAAGCAGAATCAGGATCCCGATGAGCCGCCGACCCGGGTTGAGCGGATTGACATCCTCCAGGGGCGGCGGATGTTTATAGATACGAAGGACAATGATCAAACCGATGAGGATGAACCATGGCCAGAAGAAAAAGCCGGCGACCAGGCCGAACAG
>CAZOYL010000068.1:504-13960 GCA_964584035.1 uncultured Gemmatimonadota bacterium
GCATAGAGCACGTGCCCGCCGTCGAGCTGGCCGATGGGCAGTAAAGTCAACGCCATGATGTACAGACCGATCCATCCGGCATAGGCCACCGGATGGAGAAGAACCTCGTGACTATCGGGCACGTTTCCCAGGACCAGTCTCGACAGGGCATGAAACAGGAGCGGCTCACCCAGCCTGAGGGAGGTCGGCAGGGGTCCGGAAAACGGAACAACGGTGGAATGCCCGAGGCCGATGATGATGGCCGGCACGGTGAAAAAGAATCCGGCCAGGGGGCCGGCCACGGCGATGTCCAGCAGGGCCCGCCGGTCGGTCATCCGGCCGCGTATCTTGATGACGGCTCCCAGCGTTCCGAAAGGCGGCAGGGGCATGGGCAGAAAATACGGCAGGGTGGCGGGAATACCATAGCGGCGAGACATGATGTAGTGGCCCAGCTCATGGGCCAGCAGGATGGTCATCAGGGTGGCGGAGTAGACCGGACCGCCCACCAGATAGGTGGTCAGGATGGTCAGCAGAAAAAGAAGGAGATGTTTACGGGGACCCAGATCGCGCCACCAGCCTCCCAGTTTCTGACGGAGGGTGCGGTCTGGTCGAGCGGGCGGAGGGCCATAAGGGCCGGCCCTGTCACTGCGGTCCGGGGCGGGAAAGCTCATTCCTCCAGGATTCCCTCGGTCAGGGAGAGGGCCACGCTGGAGAGCATCACCTCCACACCCAGCTTGGTGAAATCGCCGGATAACAGGTCCCGGGTAACGTTGGCATACAGGGAACAGGCGGCGCCCTTTTCGATGACCAGACCGGACAGTTTTTTGCCGAACTCGCCTACGAAGGTCACCTCCCCCAGATCCTGACTGCAGACGAATCCGGAGCAGTGGTGCAGCTGCAGATGGCTGGTAGGCGTGTAAACCACCACCAGAGCTCCGGTTTTCTTGCCCAGAAGAATGGAGGGATAGATCTCCAGCACCAGCGTGCGCTTCTCCTCGTCGTTACACAGCCTGATCAGAAAGTGGTCGTCCTCCTGGCGAACCTCCGCCGCCGACAGCGTCCTGGCGATCTTGTCGATATCCTTTTTGGTCATTTTGGCCATAGGGTGCCTCGGTCCTGGTTGGTGTTGCCGCTTTTTTTGTAGTCGTTTTCCTGAAGACGTTCTTTACGACGGGCTCACTTGCGTCCCGGCGATCTATAACTGCGGATGGGTTTACGTTTGGATCCGGGCAGATGATCCCAGTGTCCTCGGCGATGTTTTTTCTTTTCAGGCGGCACGGGAACGTGATGATCGGTCTCGTCTCCCTTCTCCATCCCCTCCTCGGACTGCTGTTTCTCGATCTTCCTGTCGTCCTGTTCCTCTCGATCCGGCATGAGCGGTTCCCTCCTTCTTCTTCTACATCCACAGATGGCGGTCCAGACTGCGGTATTGAACGGCCTCGGCGATGTGGGCGGCGCCGATGGACCGGCAACCCTGCAGGTCGGCGATCGTGCGGGCCACCTTCAGGATGCGGTCGTAAGCCCGGGCGGAGAGACCGAATCTCTTTACAGCCGCCCCGAGCAGTGCCGCCGAGCTGTCGTCGATGGCACAGAAAGTCCGGATATCGCGGGAAGTCATCTGTGCGTTACCGTATATCTTACGTGAGCCAAAGCGCTGAAGTTGCATCTCCCGGGCGGCCACCACCCGGCGGCGGATCTGCTCCGAGGTATCGCCGGGTGCCCGGCCGGCCAGCTCGCGATAGGGCACGGCCGGCACCTCGATGTGGATGTCGATGCGGTCCAGCAGGGGACCGGACAGCCGGGACATGTACCGCTGGATTTGCAGCGGCGTGCAGCCGCATTCCGACCGCGTGTCGGAGAAGTAGCCGCAGGGACATGGATTCATGGCCGCCGCCAGGGTGAAGCTGGCCGGGTAGGTCAGCGAGATATTGGCCCGGGCGATGGTCACCCGGCCGACCTCCAGGGGCTGGCGCATGACCTCCAGGACGCTCTTCTTGAACTCCGGCAGCTCGTCCAGGAACAGGATGCCGTGATGAGCCAGGCTGACCTCTCCGGGCCGGGGATGATTCCCGCCGCCGATCAGACCGGCGTCGCTGATGGTATGGTGCGGCGATCGGAACGGGCGAACGGCCACCAGGGCGCTTCCGGGGGGCAGCAGGCCGGCCACCGAGTGGATCTTGGTGGTCTCCAGGGCTTCATTCAGGGACAACGGCGGCAGGATGGTGGGGATGCGCCGGGCCAGCATGGTCTTTCCCGATCCGGGCGGTCCGATCATGATGATATTATGACCCCCGGCCGCCGCTACCTCCAGGGCTCTCTTGACATGTTCCTGACCCCTGACGTCGGAGAAGTCGTTCTCATATTCGGCGGCCTGCCGGGAAAAAACCTGACGGAGATCGACCCTGAAGGGCCGCAGGGTCCGGCGGCCGTCCAGCAGATCAACCGTCTCCCCCAGAGAAGAGACAGGATACACCCGAAGACCCTTTACGATGGCCGCCTCGCGGGCGTTTCCGGCCGGCACGATGAGGCCTTCGACTCCAAGCCGGCGGGCCTCAACAGCGGCCGAGAGAACTCCCCGAACGGCCCGCAGGCTTCCGTCCATAGACAGCTCGCCGAGCATGATCAGGCGCGACAGCCGCTCACGGCCGACCTGGTCGGTGGCCGCCAGAATCCCCACGGCCATGGGCAGATCGAATGCCGCCCCGGTCTTGCGGATATCGGCCGGAGCCAGATTGACCGTGATGACCTTACTGGGAAAGGAAAAACCTGCATTCCTGATGGCGGCACAAACCCGGTCCTTGCTCTCCCTGGCGGCTCCCTGGGGCAGCCCCACCGTGGAAAAGTGAGGCATGCCGCCCCTGATATCCACCTCCACCCGAACCAGGTAGGCATCGATGCCCAGGCTGGTGGCGCTCATCACCTGAGCCAACATGGCCAGTCCTCCATGCGGCTCCGCTCGGTTGATGACTCCCGAATGGTTTCAAAGATCGCTGCGAAGGATGATATGTACGCCGGCTGAAATTACTATAGGGATTTTGTGAAGGTCGGTCAAGAGATTATTTTGAGCTGAAAAAATTATCGTCACCTTCGAGATGACGGAAAAGATGGGAAAAATCTCACTGTCCGGATTCCAATGCGTTGATCCGTTCCTGAGCCATCTGTCCCCATTGATCGCCCGCTCCCCGGGTCTGGATGAGTTTCCTGTAGATGGTCCGGGCCTCCTCGGTCCGTCCCAGTTTCTCGTAACTGACCCCGGCGTTGTACTCGGCCGTGGCGGCCCACTGAATCTGCCGGGGGTACAGAAAACCCACCCGCAGGTACTCCTGGGCGGCCCGTTCGTAACGGTCCATCTTGAAATAGCACTCCCCCACCCAGAACTGCAATTCGGCGCCCAGTTCATCATCCGATCCCGGGTCGATGCCCACAAAAGTCTCCAGCGCGCGGGCGGCCTGGCCGGCTTCCAGAAAGGCGAATCCCAATCTCAGGCTCCAGGTCTGGTTATCTCGATGCCCGGGGAAATCTTCCAAGAGCTGCCGGTAGGCGGAAATGGCCCCGTCCCAGTCGTTCATCCGGGCCCGGCAGATGGCGGCGTTGAACAGAGCATCGGCTTTCAGGTCATCATCGGCCGTTCGCTCGGCGGCCCGTCGATACCGCAGGGCGGCGTCGGGATACTGCTCCAGAGCGTAGAGGGCACTGCCCATCTTGAACTGAGCCAGGGCTTCCAGGTCTGTTTCGGGATAGCGTTCCAGTAAAGCGCCGAAGCGTTCCAGGGCCTCCTGGTACCGGCCGGCGCTCAGCGACAGAATACCGATCCGATATTCGGCCTGTTGAGCTGTGACACTCTCGGGATAGTCCGACAGGATCCTTTCGAGAGCCTTTTGAGCGGCCTCTTCCTGCTCGTTGTCCAGATAGGCCTGAGCCTCTTCCAGCAGCAGGCCGGCGATCTGTTCGGTTTCCTGCCGGCCGGTCCTCTCAAATTCTTTTCTGGCCTTGACGGCCTCTTTGATCAGCCCCTGCCGGTAGAGGCAGACGATCCGGCGAGCGTCCAGAACGGTGCGGCGGCCCTCATCTTCATTTCCCGCCAGGGCCTGTTCATAGAAACTCCGGGCCTGTCCGTATTCGCCGGCCTCAAAGCTGGCCGCGGCCATTTTTTCCAGAGTGACCGAAGCGAAAGCCTGCTGGCCGCGGCTCTCCATGACGGCCCGGTAGCGAGCCATGGCCCCCTCGAAATCTCCCAATTGCCGGTAGACGTCCCCGATGGCCAGCTGTTCGGCGGAATCCGGAATATCTCCCCGGACCCGTCCCTCGACCTCGGCCAGCAGCGCCCGGGACCGATCGGCCCGTCCCCCGGCCGCCGCATATTGAGCCATGAGCAGGGCGGCCGAAATCCACCGTTCGCTCTCCGGGTATCTCTGGGCGAACCGTTCCAGCACGCGCTCAGCCTCCGGACGGTCCCCGGCCGCCCACAGCGATCGCGCCTCTCTCAGCCAGGCTTCCTCGGTGAGGTCATGGTAGGCGAAATCTTCGGCCACCGATTGAAACAGCCGCGCGGCCTGATAATGCTCCCCGCCGCGCTCGTGGATCTCGGCTTGAAGGTAAAAGACCCGGCTGCGCAGCGGACTTTCGGGAAAATCCCATAGAAAATCCCGGGCGGCTGCCAGAGCCGCCTGGTCGTCTCCCCGACGGTGAGCGATGGTCACCCGATACCAGGCTGCCGAATCGGCCCATGCACTCGAGCCATAATCATCCACGACCAGGGTAAAAACCGAATCAGCCCCGGCCAGCATCAGGCTGTCCTGCGCGGCGGATTCCCCCAGGGCCTGTCCCACTCGCAGCAGGGCCAATGGCCGCCACTGGCTGGCCGGGTAGGTCAGCAGAAACGACTGGTAGAGATCGCGACGGTCCTGCCAGGCCGGCAGCCCTTCAGTTTCCGTCTCCCGGAGAATATCGGCGATCACCCGCAGAGCGCACCCGTCGGCCCACCGGCTGCCGGGATAATCCCGTAACAGCCGGCGGCAGGCTCGCACAGCCGCCTCCCGCTCGCGATCGGCGGTCGAGGAGTCTCCGTCGGCACGGAGCATCTCGGCTTTGAGGGCGTGGCAGCGGCTCAATTGGTGCAGGGCTTCATCGGTCAGCGCCGATCCGGTATGCCGGTCCAGGAACCGCTCCAGAGTCGCAGCGGCCCGGTCGAAGTTGCGCAGGTGCCGCAGGTAGATATCGGCCAGGCGGAGATCGACCTCTTCCTCGGTGAGGATGCCCGAGGCCAGCTGATCCTGAATATCGACCATGGCCTCCAGGGCCAGCGGTTCCTCCGGGATGCGGAACTCGCTGAGATACCTGATCCGCTCCTGGGCCCGGGGGTACAACAGGCTGTGGGGATGTTCCTGGGCGAAGATCTCATAGGCCTCGCGGGCCTGGTCATATTCCTGGTTCATTTCCAGAAGCCGGCCCACTGCGAAAGCGGCCTTCTCGGCCCAGCGGCTGGCGGAGTTCCCGGCTGACAGATCCCGGTAGGTTCGCAGTGCCGCCTGGGGACGGCCCAGATCCTCCTCCTGGAGGCGGGCCGTCAGGAAGGTGACCGAATCGGACTGCGCCGCTGCAGAATAGCGGCTGAGGAATCCACGATAAGTGGTCAGGGCCCGCTCGCCATGACCCATTTGACGCTGCAGATCGGCCAGCCTGAGCCAGGCGGCGGCTCCCCAGGGCTCGTCGCCGGCCCCCCGGGCCAGATCCTCCAGCAGGACCGCAGCCGAGTCCAGCGCTCCCTCTTCCTGGAAGATGACCGCCATCCCCAGTTGGGCCTGCGCCCGGACCGGACTGCCGGGATGATCGCTCAGCCACCGCCGGTAGGCCGTCATGGCGGCCTCCGGATCTCCGGACAGTTTCAGCGCCTCGGCCTTTTTCAGTCCACCCTGTCCGGCCAGCCCCGGGTCTCTCCCCCGCTCGCTCAGCAGACCGTAGGTTCGAGCCGCCGGCCCGTATTGGCCGCCGGCCAGGTACAGGTCCCCGAGAAGGATCAGGATGCTGTCGGCATAGGCCGAGGTGGAATCGGCCCGGGCCAGCCCGGAGAGCACATCGATGGCCCCGGCATCGTTCCCGGCGATGATCAATATCGCGCTCTGGCGATACCCGGCCCGGGAGCGATCCGCGGCCGTCCGGGCGGTTCGGGCCGCGCTCTCATAGGCGACGGCGGCCTCATCCGGGCGCCCCAGCTCTTCCAGGATCTCGCCCCGGGCCAGATGGACCTCTTGAATGCCCGCATCCTGAGGGTACTGCCCGGAGAACACCTCCAGCTTTTCCAGGGCCTGCGGCAGCTGACCATCGTCCCGCAGCGCCCGGGCCATTCCGAAGAGCGCCTCGGCGGCCCGTTCACCTTGCGGCGCGATCTGACGGCTGCGGTCATAGGCGGCAATGGCCTCCTGGTGACGGCCCATTCCCAGCAGGCATTCTGCCAGCTGGAACCAGGCCTCGGAGACCAACGGGTCCTGGGGATGCTGCCGCAGGAAATCGCGATATCCTCCCTCCGCTGCCTCCAGATGACCCTGGGCGAGATAGGACTCAGCCACCATGAAACGGGCCCGGGGCACCAGAGGACTGTCGGGATGATTCCGGGCGAAATCCTGATACTGATCGGCGGCCAGCAGATAGAGGCCGTCATCATAGAGTTTCCGGGCGAAGTCCAGATCGGAGGAGGCCGTCTGGGCATGGACCGTTGCGCCGGCCGTGATCAGGAAAAGCAACAGGCTCCAGATAAACGGTCGAATACGATTGTTGATGGAACTTTTCAATCTGTTCTCCTCGACAAAACTCAGAAATTTTCTTCCTTTATAAATGTCATTCCAAGATCGCTGAGATGCCATCGATGCGATCGAAGAATCTGTTTGTATTTTTTTTGTTTTCACGAACACACCCGGTTCCGTCCCTCCGCTTTAGCCCGGTACAGGGCCTGATCGGCCTTCTCGAGGATCTGTTCCTTGTCGTCTCCATCGCCGGGGAAAGAGGACACCCCCGCGCTGACGGTCAGGTTATAGCGGTCCTGGTGAGGGTTCTTGAAGTTCTCCACATTTTCGCGAATCCGCTCGGCCACCTGCACGGCCTTATCCCGGGGACACTCGGGCAGCACGATGGCGAATTCCTCCCCGCCGTAGCGGGCCGCGAAATCCACCTGGCGGACCGATCCGGTAAGAATCCCGGCCAGCATAACCAGCAGCTTGTCGCCCTCGGGATGTCCGAAGGCATCGTTATATCGTTTGAAATAATCGATGTCCAGGATGACCAGGCTGAAGGGCCGTCCGTGCCGCTTATATCCCTCGACCTCCCGGGAGATTCTTTCCTGTAAAAAACGATGATTATACAGGTGGGTGAGCCCGTCCCGCACGGCCTCCCGTTCTCGCTGCTGATACAGAATGGCATTCTGCATGGCAATGGCCATGTTAGCCGCCAGCGTGTCCATCCAGCGTTTTTGCTGGGCCGCGAATCCTTTGGTGGAACTTGAGATCATGGCCAGGACGCCGAACACCTCCCCGCGCGTCGTGATCGGCACGGCCAGCATATGGACCCAGGCCAATCCTTCGAGCATGTCGCCGTAACGGTTCCCCGGCACGGTGTCATCCAGTATGCGGCCTCCCTGGGCGGCCATAACGACCACTCCCGGAACCTCCTCGGGAAGAGGCTGGTCCTGACCGCCGGTCCCCAGACAATGCCGGGCGGCCAGCTTGCCGGTGACGGCATCGCGCATCCACACGGCTCCCCATCGATAGGGAATGATCTCCCCGATGGACCGCAGAGCTTCGCCGGCCAAACGGTCCGGATCCAGTATGGTGCTGATCTTGCGGCTGATCTCCTGAATCGTGCTCAGGCTGTGGCTTAAAGCCGAACTGTGGGCATAGAGTTCCAGGGACAGGATAAAGGCCGCTACGGGGACCAAAAAGAGGAGCACTCCGTCGGTCCCATAGGGAAAGTAGATGTAAAATATCGATACACCGGCGGGCGTGAAGATGGCTGTGGTCAGCGTCCGTCGCATCAGCGCCTGCCCGCGGTCCTCCAGAGAGACCGGCGACCGCCAGAGGGATGGCAGGACCTCCAGCATGAATCCGGTGATCAGGTACGATGCCGTGCTGGAGATGACCATGGCCCATCCCAGATTCGGCCAGCCCCACCGCCCTCCCAGCGCCGCGAAGGTCCAGCCCGCCGCGGCCACGGACAGTATCGTCCGCCCCATCCGGAACATGGATACCGAAAGCGGATGCCGGCGGATGAAAAGATGATGACCGAACACGCCCAGGCCGGCGCTCAGGGCGGCCACACCCGGTCCGAACAACAGCAGGTTGGCATAGGTCAGAATAAAATGGAAGGAGATCCGCCCGAAAGCGGGGAAGGCCACGCTGTGCAGGGCGATCAGCAGGTTGAGAACGGCGAAGGGAAAAGCGGCCCTGGCGACCTCGTAATCCAGCTGCAGAAGATAAAACTCCAGGATGATCAGCCCGAGCCCGAAACAGACCATGCGGTAAGCCCGGATGACCCACCATTTCCAGTCCCGCCAGCCGTCGTCAATCTTCACGGCTGCGGCGGTCTCACCTTTTGATGAGACATCCCGTTCGCCGATCTCCCGGGACAGTTTTTTCAATAAGTTCGCCACCAGCCGTCTCCCCGCCGACCGTTCACAGGGCCGGTTTAGATCATCCGGATGCCGCCGGGGGCACCATAGACCATGAGCGGAGGAACGCTCACCTATCCCATCAGCCTGGCCAGGATGGCCTTCTGGATATGCATGCGGTTCTCGGCCTGGTCGAAGACCACCGAGTGGGGGCCCTCGATGACCTCGTCCGAGATCTCCTGGCCCCGGTGGGCCGGGAGACAGTGCATCACCCTGACGTCCTGATCCGCCCTGTCGACCAGGGCCTGATCGACCTGAAACCCCTGAAAATCACGCATCCGCTTTTCGGCCTCAGCCTCCTGCCCCATGCTGGCCCAGACATCGGAGTAAATCACCTCGGCCGCCTGGACCGCATCCTTCGGATCGTTGGTCAACCGGATGGTGCTGATCCCGGCTTCCCTGGCCTCCTGAAGGATCTCCTGGTCGGGCTCGTATCCCGGAGGGGTAGCCATTCTGAGATCGAGCGGCAGCCTGGCGGCGGCCTTCAGCCAGGAATTGGCCACGTTGTTGCCATCCCCCACAAAGGCTATCCTGGCGCCCTCCAGATGCTCCCGCCACTCCAGGATGGTCAGCAGATCGGCCAGCACCTGACAGGGGTGAAGCAGATCGGTGAGACCGTTGATCACCGGGACGGCCGAATGCCTGGCCAGCTCGACGATGGTCCCATGTTCGAACAGCCGGGCCATGATCCCGTCGGCATACCGGGCCAGGGTCCGGGCCACATCGGAGACCAGCTCCCGCTTGCCCAGCTGAATGTCATCAGGCGAGAGATAGACCGCATGACCACCCAGCTGGTACATGCCCACCTGAAAGGAGACCCTCGTCCGGTTGGACGGTTTCTGAAAGATCAGCACCAGGGTCTTCTCCGACAGCGGCCGGTAGGCTTCCCCCTTCTTCGTCTTGGCCTTGATCCGCACGGCCTCTTTCAGCAGGTCGCCGATCTGGTCGGCAGACAGATCGGTGATGGCCAGAAGATCTTTGGACATGGCGCTCTCCTTTACAAGATGTACCGGCTCAGATCCTCATTCTCGACGATATCTTTGAGCGTCTTTCGAACCGAGTCGGCGCTGATCCGGACCCTGGCTCTTTTGACATCCGGCACCTCGAAAAGCACTGCTTCCAGCAGGGTGGTCATCACCGTGTGCAGCCGGCGGGCGCCGATGTTCTCGCTTCGCGAATTCACCAGGGCGGCGATGCCGGCGATCTCCGAGATGGCGCCTTTGGTAAAAGAGATCTTCACCTCCTCGGTGGCCAGCAAGGCGGTGTACTGTTTCAGCAGCGCATTTTCCGGCTCGGTCAGAATGCGGATGAAATCCTCTTTCTCCAGGCTGTCCAGCTCGACGCGGATGGGAAAACGCCCCTGCATCTCGGGGATCAGATCGGCGGGTTTGGCGGTGTGAAAGGCCCCGGCGGCGATGAACAGGATATGATCGGTGCTGATCATGCCGTATTTGGTGGGCACGCTGGTGCCCTCCACGATGGGCAGGATATCTCGCTGAACCCCCTCCCGGGACACATCCGGCCCGCTGGCTTTGGAATGCTCCCCGGCGATCTTGTCAATCTCGTCCAGGAAGACGATTCCGGAGTTCTCCACCCGGTGTTTGGCCTCCCGAACCACCTGCTCCATGTCCACCAGCTTCTGAGCCTCCTGCTGAGCGAGGATCTCGCGGGCCTCCGCCACGGTGACCTTGCGCTGTTTGGTGCGTTTGGGAATCAGCCCGCCGAACATCTCCTGAAAATTGATGCCCAGCTCCTCCATACCCATGGGCGAGAAGATCTCGACGGTGGGATAGCGCCCCTCGCTGGTCTCCAGCTCGACCAGGCGCTTCTCCAGGGTTCCCTGCTGCAGGCGCTGGCGGAGCTTCTCCCTGGTCCGCTGGCGCCCTTCCTCCTCGATCCGGGTGCGTTCGTCCGGCTCTTCCCGGCGCTTTCTGGCCGGCACCGGCAGCAGCAGATCCAGCACCCGCTCCTCGGCCAGCTGGGCGGCTTTCTCCCCGACGATCTCGGTCTTCTCCCGCTTGACCATATTGACCGCCAGATCGGTCAGCTCCCGGATCATGGATTCCACATCACGCCCCACATAGCCGACCTCGGTATACCGGGAGGCCTCCACCTTGATGAATGGAGCATTGGCCAGCGATGCCAGACGGCGGGCGATCTCCGTCTTGCCCACTCCGGTGGGCCCGATCATGATGATGTTGTTGGGCATGATCTCATCCCGGAGCGGACCCTGCACCTGCTGGCGCCGCCACCGGTTTCGCAGGGCAATGGCCACGGCCTTCTTGGCCTTGTCCTGCCCGACCACATACTTGTCCAGCGCAACCACGATCTGCGTGGGTGTCAGTTCAGCCATACCGTCCTCCGGTTGTGCCTCACAGTGTCTCGATATCGATCCTGTCATTGGTATAGATGCAGATGGAAGCGGCGATCTTCATCGCATCCCCGACGATGGCCCGGGCATCCAGATCGGAATGCTTCAACAGCGCCCTGGCGGCGGCCAGGGCATAGGGTCCGCCGGATCCGATGGAGACGATGCCGTCGTCCGGCTCGATGACCTCTCCGGTTCCGGAGATGATCAGACCGTGCTTCTGGTCCATGACGGCCAGCAGAGCCTCCAGCCTCCGCAGATACTTATCGGTGCGCCAGTCTTTGGCCAGCTGCACAGCCGCCCGGGGAAGATTGCCGGAAAACTCCTCCAACTTCCCCTCGAAACGTTCAAACAGGGTCAGGGCGTCGGCGGCCGATCCGGCAAAGCCCGCCAAAATGGTATCGTTATAGAGCTTCCTCAGCTTCTTGGCGTTATGTTTCAGAACCGTCTCGTTGAAGGTCACCTGCCCATCTCCGGCCATGGCCACGCGGCCCTTGCGCCGCACACCGATGATGGTCGTTCCTCGAAACATGGTAGACTCCTTGTGGCAAAGTGTGCCGCTCCTCGTCCCTTACCCTGCGGCCGCCCCGGAATGTTCTGGTTTCGGCACGGACCATAGGATGATCAATCCGATCAGGATGAGCAGCAGTAATGATCCCACGGCCAGCTTATACTTGAGGATCCCCAGGGACGAAAAACCGACCACCACCAATCCCCAGATAAGGGGTCCGACGATGGCGGCCGCCTTCCCGGAGAAGGCATACAGTCCGAAGAACTCTCCCAGCATTTTCTCCGGCACCAGAGAGATCATCAGCGGCCTGCTGGCCGTCCAGGTACCCCCCAGGAAAATACCGATCAGGGAGCCGGCCGCCCAGAAGACCGCCCGGCTGCTGCTGGCCAGCACCAGGCTCAGGGAAAGGACCCAGCCCATCAGAACGGCCAGCAGGGTCGCTCTGGCTCCCCAGCGATCCACCAGCCGCCCGCAGGCGGCCGATCCCACCACCGCCGAGGTGGTGGAGACCAGCAGGAAAGGCATGACGACCGCATCGGAGAAATTCATCACCTTGACGGCGTAGACGGCCATAAAGATGATGATAGCGCTGATTCCGTTCTCGAAAAAGAATTTGGCCACCAGGAACCGGGCCACTCCGGGATAGCGCCGATGATGGACAAAGAAGGATTTCACCCGGCGAAAGCCATCCGTCCAGTCCGCGTGAATGCGGTCCCGGGTCCCGGAAACCCTTTCCCTGACGAACAGAAAGATCGGCAGGGAGAACAGAAGAAAGAACAGGGCGGTGGGGACAAAGGTGGCCACCCGCCCGCCGGCGGCGATGAAAGGGATCTCGATTCCCAGGACACTGCCCTGATTAAAGGGCATCACCAGGATCAGGCCCACGATGGCCCCTAAATAGCCCAGGGCCACACCGAAACCGGAGATCCTGCCCATGGTCCCGGGCGTGCTCACCTCGGGAAGCAGGGCATTGTAAAAGACCAGACCACCCTGGTAAGCATAATTGGCCAGGGTGAAAAACAACAGCGCCGCCCAGATTCTCACATCCAGGCCCAGTCCGCTGCGGCCCACCAGGCCGATGAGGGCGGTGAACAGCACACAGCCGGCCGTCAAAGCCATCAAAAACGGCATGCGGCGGCGGATCTGATCGGAGATGGCTCCCAGTATCGGCATGGTCAGGGCCACCAGCGCCATGGAGATGGAATTGGCCGCGCTCACCAAAATATCCTCCCGCCCGTTGTCCACCGTGATCCACAGGGAGAAATACAGGGAGACCACGTTCATGGAATAGATCGTGTTGGCGAAATCGTAGAAGGCCCAGGAGAAAACCCGCCGCCGGCTGACGGGAATTGAGTGGTTCGGTGGCATATCTCGACGCTTCCATCTCAAGACTATAATCCCAGCTCATCGGCTATCGACTGCATTCCCTCCAGGGCCAGGCCGATGAAGGCCTCCAGGTCGAGGTCCAGATCCCGGCAGGATGCGATCTGCTCGCGGTTGGCCCCGGCGGCAAAGCGTTTCTCCTGGTAGCGGTGAAGCACAAAATCCACGTCCACCTCCCGGAGCTTCTTGCTGGGATGCATCAGGGTGGCGGCCACGATCAGACCGGTGAGCGGATCGACGGCATAGAGGGCCTTGTCCATGCGGGTCCTGGCCTCCTGATGGCCGGGGTGCGCCTTGATGGCGTCGATGATGCGTTCGTCCACATCCATCTGCTCCAGGATCTCGGCCGTCACCAGGCCGTGACGGGGGAAATCGTCGACCGTCTGATCGTAGTCCAGATCGTGCAGCAGCCCGGTCACCGCCCACATCGCCTCATCCTCGCCGAAATGGCGCGCCAGCCGGTTCATGACCGCCTCGGTGGCCAGCATGTGCTTGACCAGATTTGTATTCTTCACATGAGATCGGACCAGTCGCAGAGCCTCTTCACGATCCATGGCGG
>CAZOYL010000069.1:0-10281 GCA_964584035.1 uncultured Gemmatimonadota bacterium
CCAAGGCCTCCGGCCAGTACATCGACCGGCTGATCCACCGGCGGCTGCCGGCCACTGTGTTTTCGGACGATGGCTTTACCTTCGTGCATGTCAGAGATGCGGCCGAGATCATCGTCCGGGCGGCCGAAAAAGAGAACAACATCGGCGAGAGGTATCTGGCCGGCAACCATCAGCTGACCTGGGGCCAGATCAGCCGGATGATCAACGAGATCTCCGGCGTGGCCCTGCCCAGGCTGTCGATGCCTGCTCCCCTGGCCTTGCTCAACGCGGCCCTGCTGACGCTGGTGGCGAACATCATCAAACGGCCGCCCCTGTGGGGTATGGCCATCGACCAGATGAGGGTGATGCACGCCGGTTATACCTTCGATGGCAGCAAGGCGGAAAGGGACTTGGGAATCACGTACAGGCCCATTCGATCGGCGCTGGAAGAAGCCATCGATGCGCTGCGGGCATAGGCACTAGGCCGCGGGAAGCAGGCGGCATGCCGTCGGAGCAACATATCCGATCCTCTGGAGGCGGATCGATGAACCTCAAACGCCATCTCCTTTCATGTGCCATTCTTTTTCTATGCATACACGCTCTTTCGACAGGCACAAAAGCAGGGGATGTGATTTCAAGGCAGGATGACAGATCTTTCCTCATCTCGACACCCATTCCCGTCTGGGCCATTGACCATCCCTGGTATCGGGCCTCTTGGGACGACGAGGCGATCGAACGACCCGTGTGGCCGAAACGCCGCCCGCCGGAGCGTCGCATCACGACGACGGCCGCAGGGGAGAACCTGACCGCCGTCAGCCTGTACCTGAGCAACGATTTCACCGCCCCGGATGCCATCACCCTCGTCGGGCAGGTGCAGAATACCGGGGCCTCGACGGCGGATAGCATCGTTGTTCGATTCACCCTGGGCCATCCGCAGCAGGGCGGCACCCGGATCGGTGATGACCGAATTATCGGTTCTCTGGCGTCCGGCGGCACCGCCTGCGATTCGGTCTCCTGGTCCGGATGTGACGGGGTGTCGAAGATCTATTTCGTGGCCGACGCCGGCGGACAGATCGATGAGACGGACGAGACCGACAACATCGACAGCCTGACGGTGGGCATGGTGGACCAGGTCCCCTGGGTCTGGCAGGAGGTCAACGGCTACTGCCATTATGCCAGCCAGACCATGCTGTTCAACGACCACGGGGCCGGCAACACGGTCTATGAGACCCTGGAGCTGGCCTGCTGCCCGCACTCGGTGGCCTATCAGGACGACGAGCTGTCCCTGCTCAGCGGCTGGATGCTATCCCAGGGGATCGGAGACATCGAGTTCGCCGGACAGATCCGTAACCTGAGCACCGACCTGGTCATTAAATCCACCTGGACCTCCTATCTGACTGAACTGCGGCGGCGCATCGACGCCGGCCAGCCCTGCGAGACCAGCGTGGATCCTTTCTGGCTGCCCCAGCCCGACTACGATCTGCTGCGATCCTACGGTCTGCATTCCGGGCACGGGGTCGTCATCGTGGGCTACACCGGCCGGGCCATCATCGTCAACGATCCCGGGGTGGGTCTGGCCCTCCTGGAGGAGCCGGCCATCCCCCAGCCGGAAAACCGCGGGACCAACGTGGTCGTCGATGAGGCCACCTTCCGCAACGCGGTGGAGTGGACCTCAGGGTCCAGCTACCTGCTGCTGTCCTACGAGCCGGCCGGCGCCATGCCGACACACCCGCAGATGCTCACCCGGGCCGTGGACCGCAGCCTGTGGCGCCTGGGGGGCGACGCCGGGACCTTCGATCCATCCCTCTGGGGGACCTTCGACCTCTACGGCCGGCTCTGTTTCCCCGCCCTGCGGGATGACGCCTCCCCGGCGAACTTCCAGCGGGTGTTCGACGACGCCATGTCCCTGACGGGCCACCAGCTCGCGGATGCATTGAACTTCCTGGCCACCTGCTGCGATCTGTGGGGCTGCGGCATCTGCTGGAATGCCGCCGCCGTCTTTTACGGCGCGCAGAGCTATCCCCAGGCCTCCCGGCTGAGCGACCTCTCGGCGCGGCTGTCCGGGAAAGGGGATCAGGCCTGGGAGGAATTTGTCGACCTGCTCAACGCCATTTACATCAACGGCGGCAACACCGGCATCGCCGAACCCTATCTGAGCCGGATTCGGTCGATCCTCGATGAAATCACGCCGCTGGAGGACTCGGTGCTGGTGGAGATGACGGGCCTCTACGGCCACCTGACCGCGGTGGAGGACGGGGAGAGGGCCGAACGGCTGCCTCCCCGGCCGGAGCTGATGTGTTATCCCAACCCGTTCAACGGCCGAACGGTCATCCGTTTCGATCTTCCGGAGGACGGTCCCGTGCGCCTGGCCGTCTACAACATTCTGGGCCAGCGGGTGGCGGTGCTGGCCGACGGCCATCGCCCGGCCGGGCCTCACCGGATTCCCTGGGACGGCCGGGATGATCGCGGAGACGAGGTCTCCAGCGGTCTGTATTTTTGCCGCCTGGAGCATGACGGCATGTCCCGGAACGCAAAGATGCTGCTGTTGAAGTAAGAGACAAAAATACAAGATGCCATCCCGGGTAAAAGGGCGCCTTAAACGCGCCCTTTTACTCTGCCGGATGAATAAAAAAAGGGGCGGGTTGAATACCCGCCCCTTTTTTTATGAAATCCCGTCCATATGCCCATTCGGGCATGGCACACCGTGCCCCTGAGGGCTGACAACTTTATCTCAACAGCACCATCTTCCTGGTCTCGCTGAACTCCCCGGCCTGCAGACGATAGAAATACAGTCCCGAGGAGACCGGGAGGCCGCTTCCGTCGGTGCCGTTCCAGACGATCTCATGCGGCCCGGCCGGCTGCTGCCGGTTCACCAGGGTAACCACCTCCTGGCCGAGAACATTATAGACGGCCAGCCTGGCCTGGCCGTCCTGCGCCAGGGCATAACGGATGGTGGTCTCGGGATTGAACGGATTGGGGTAGTTCTGATGCAGAACATAGCGATGCGGCATGGCCGGCTGCGGTTCGGTGTCTTCCGGCACGGCGGTGGTGACATCATCGACGTAGCCGGTCCGCCGGGCACAGCCGCGGTACATCGGCCAGGCGATATCGACCGTACTGACCGTCGAGTAATCGTAGATGTGCACACCCTCGGTGGACCCGGTGGCGATCTCGAGATCGCCGTCGTTGTCCAGGTCGCCCACCACCGGAGAGGACATGGGAATGCCGCTGGCCTCCATGGGCACGCTCAGCAGCAGCGACCCGTCCGTATCGATGTGCACCAGCTGGTCGGGCGGCACGGTGACCACGGCCTCCAGAGCGCCGTCGCTGTCGATGTCGACGATGGCCGGCGAGGACCACAGGACCTTTCCGGTGTGGTATGGCCAGCCGTAGATGCCTATGCCCTGATGGGTGACGGCATAGATGCCGCCGTCCTGGGCGGTGAAGATGACGTCCAGGCGGCTGTCGCCATTGATGTCGGCGATGGCCGGCGAGGAGCGGATGGCGCCGTTGGAACGGTAGTCCCACAGCACGGAGCCGTCCGGATTGATGGCATAGAGATGTTTGTCGTCGGACCCGAAGATGACCTCCAAAGAGCCGTTCTTATCCAGATCGGCCACCACCGGTCCCGACCAGATGGCCCCGCCCGTGGATACCGGGAAGCCGTCCAGGGGCATGCCCGTTTGGGCGTTGAGGGCGTAAAAATCGCCGGTCTGAGTGCCTACCATGATATCCAGGGTGCCGTCGCCGTCCAGATCAGCCAGGGCGGCATCGGCCATGACCGGACCGCCCAGCACGATGGGGAAGGGTGTCTTTTTCTCGCCCAGATTGGTGAGCACGTGGATCTCCGAACTCATCGTTCCGACCACGATCTCCGGCGTGCCGTCGCTCTCCAGGTCGGCGATGGCCGGGGTGCCCAGGATGTCGGCGCCCATGTTCCGCTTAAACAGCAGGCCGCCGTGATGATTCAGGGCGTAGAGGGTATCGTTCTTGGAGCCGAAGACGATGTCGTCTCTGCCGTCGCCGTTGAGATCGCCCATGGCCGCCGAGCCCCATATCTGTCCGTTGCAATCTAAGGAATAGGCGGGCACCTCCTGGCCGTCGGCCTCCCACATGTGCAACCGGCCGCTGTCCTCCAGGGACAGGAGCCGCCGGGGGCCGCCGCGATACCAGACCATCAGCGGAGAGCAGCGCATTCCCGCGGCCGTGTTGACCGGCCAGCCGGGATGGTCCACCACCAGCGGCATGGTGATGGTTGCTTCTTTTGAGTAGGGCAGCGAGCCGTCGGCGGTGCCGTTCAGATAGACGTTGAATTCGATGGGGGCGATGCCGATCTGCTCGGACAGCTGGACGGAGAAGGGCGTCTGATCGTTGACGCAGGTGCCGCCGTCGGGAAGATCCGGAAAGGTGGTCATGACGTTGATCGGGGAAACCCGAGGATCGGTGGACACCATGAAGCCGCTGAGATCGGTCAGGCTGGCGTAAGTCTGGGGGGAGCTCAGGGTCAGGGTGAAATCGAAGGCTTCGCCGGGATCGGGAACGCCGTCTCCGTTGCCGCCGGTTTGATCCATGATGGTGTAATTTTCGATCGACACATAGCCCGGCGCCGGCGCCGGGGTCATCCAGCGAACGTAATCCTCGATGCCCACCTCATTGGTGCCCATGCGGATGCGGAAGAAACCGTCCTCTCCCCAGCCGGGTCCCCAGCTGTTCTTGCAGATCCAGCAGCTGTCGGCGTCGCTCCAGCCGATGATGCTGACGCAGTGGCCGCCGGCCACCTCGCCCCAGGTCTGCTCGTAGACGCCGCCGTTGTAGCTCATGAAATCGTCATACACGGTGTAGCTGCAGGCCACCGGTCCGTCCATCAGGGCGGTCTTGATGTTGGCCACACCCGCCGCCGGGGAGGAATAGGGAACGTTGCCCCAATCGAGGATCTTCCGGGCCTGTTGCTGCCAGTCGGAACAGGTCACCGCCTCGCAGTCCACATCGACCGCCTGGTAAGGTAGGCAGGATTCCAGCGGGGCGCCCTCATACTGCAGATAGTCGTGCGATTCGGAGGTGCCCCAGCCATAATCGCAGAAGCCGCCGCCGCAGGAAAAGATGTGCTGCTCGGAGAGGTCCAGGTCCGTGCCGGGCTGGTTCTGGACGATCTGAATACGGCCCTCGAAGGTGGCCAGGGTCCCGAAGGCCACGCAGCTGCCGCAGCCGGCCTGGTTGCGAATCGGGGTGATGTAATTGGCGCCCTCGTAATTCCGCCAGTCCAGGGCGTCCGGGGTGTCTTTTCTGACCGGCGTGTTCATCCTGGCGTTGGCCTGAAAGACCTCCAGAGGCTCCTCGATGGCGCCGCACAGCCGCCGTTGTTCCTCGCGGCTGAGACGAAAGATGGGATTGTCGCCGGCCGTCCAGTGAGCTCCCTTGGCCTCGATGGCGGCCCGGATCTGGGCCAGGTCGGCCTCGTCCATGGCCAGGGCCGAGGAACTGAGCAACAGAGCGATGAGCAGGGATCCAGCGATCACGCAGAGAGTCCGGTACATATTAAAACTCCCCTTCCTGTTAAGGTTGCAGCCCGAGGGGTTGACATCTTAATTTTAGCATAATTTTCCGGGCGTGTCAAGGGAAAATGTCCTCTCCGCGGCACTTTTCATCGGATGCGGGAGATAAAATCCAGGCAGTGGCTCCGGGCGCCCTGGTGCTGAAAATTATTGCGCCCCAGGCTGTCCGGTTGTATGTTCTCTGCGTCCGAAGCTGACCTTCAATATGGACATCATCATGACCCGAAGGAGCCTGCCGATGGCCATCAAGAATTCACGGATCATCCTTTTTCTTTTCCCGGCCCTGCTGCTCTCCTGCGGCGGCGGTCCGGAGACGACCCGGACGGCCTGGATCGATGAACCTCAGGACCGGTGGCCGCAGATCGCCATGGTCAACGAGATCGAATATGTCGACCAGTACTTTCCGGTGGCCGGCTGTTCTTTTCTTCTGGAGGCCGGCGGCGACACGGTGGCGGCCACAGCCAAGCACGTCCTGATCTATTTCAAGTCCGACTCGATGCGGACGATCTCCTTTGACAGCACCCTGGTGAGCTGGACGATGCACCCCAAGGACAATCCCGGCGACCGCGTCGTGGTCGGCCGGCTGATCAACGAGGATCCCGCCGAACGCATCGAGTACGCTCCCTCGAGAAACGATTGGCTGCTGTTCGAGATCGCCCGGGCCGCGCCCGGCATCGAGCCGCTGCGGTTCCGGGAAAAACCCCTGGCCGAGGGCGAGACGGTCTACATCGTCGGCTGGCGCTACACCGATCTCGACTGCCGGCAGAGAGTTTACCAGGGCAAACTGGCCGGCTGGGAAAACGGCGAGGTGATCATCTCCACCGAGGAGCTGGCCGACAACACCATCCCCGGTCTCAGCGGCGCTCCGGTGATCGATTCCGACGGCCGCCTGATCGGTTTGATGTCGCAGAAGCACGGTCAGATGGAGAGACTGTCGGGGATCGAGTATGCCCGGGAGGTGCTCGAAAGAGCCGCCGGGCCGTATTAACCGGCGGCTTTCTATTTTACGGGCAACTTTTCGCCGTCGCGCGGGTATAGTGAGGCAGGGACGGCCGGGCCCCCGGTTCTATTCCTATATTGTGTCCATGAACCTGGCGCTGGTCCTGGTTATCATCGGGCTGGTCTTCAGAAGCGTTTGAGCGGGTACCGGCCGCCGGGTGAAGCGATACGATAGAAGCGGGAATTCTTTCTCGAGAAGGAGATTGGTGATGATCCATGGCAGGTGTACGATATCGTGTGCGCTGATGCTCCTGATCATCAGCCTGACCTCGTTTCCCGGCCCTTCCCACGGGCAAGCGATCCAGCCGGCCTCCATCGACGCCCGCACCCGGACCGCCGTGGTCGAGGAGATCGGCCGGCTGCTGATCGAAAGATATATCTTTCTGGACGCGGCCGAGCGGACCAGGGACTACCTAGAAAACCGATTAACCGACGGGGCCTACGATACCCTCGACGATCCGGTTCTGTTCGCCCAGGTCCTGACCGATGACCTTTACCAGGTCAGCCAGGACCGTCATTTTTACGTCGCCTTCGATCCCCGGCAGGCCGACCTGGTCCGGGCGCAGGAGAGCGAGTCCGAACAGGAAAGGGAAAGAGCGTTCCAGGCGCAACAGGAAAGCGACCGGAAGACCAATTTCGGATTCAAGAGGGTCGAGAACCTGACCGGCAATATCGGCTGCCTGGACCTGCGCTATTTGAGCAATGCCGAGTACGCCGGCCAGACGGCCGCGGCGGCGATGAACTTTCTGGCCAATGCCGACGCCGTCATCATCGACATTCGGAATGCGCCGGGCGGCTATCCCAACATGGTCCAGATGCTGTGCAGCTATTTTGTGAAGGGCACCCGGGAGGGCCGGACCCACCTGAACACCTTCCAGCGCCGCTTCGACGACAGCATCGAGCAGTTCTGGACCTGGGCCTATGTGCCCGGACCGCGGCTGTACGATACCGATCTGTTTATCCTGACCAGCCAGTACACCGGGTCCGGAGCCGAGGGGCTGGCCTACCACCTGAAAAATCTCCAGCGGGCCACGCTGGTCGGTGAGACCACTGCGGGCGCGGCGCATCCGGTCAAAGCGGTGGTCATTCATGATGACTTCGTCATGAACCTGCCGGAGGGCCGCCCGGTCAATCCCATCAGCGGGACGAACTGGGAGGGCGTCGGCGTGGAGCCCCATGTCGCCGTGCCGGCCGACCGGGCCTTCGACACGGCCTACCTGATGGCCCTGGAAAAGCGGCTCGAGAAGGTGGAGGATGCGGTCGAGCGGTTTCAGGTCGCCTGGGCCATGGACGGCCTGAGGGCCAGGCTGGAGCCGGTCGAGATCGGCGAGGCCGCCCTCGGCAGGTATGCCGGCACCTACGGCGAGCGCACGGTGTGGCTGGAGGACGGGGCGCTCCATTACCGGCGCACGGGACCGGCCTTCCGGCTGATTCCCCTGAAAGAGCATCTCTTCGCCCTGGAGGGTCTGGATCGTTTCCGGATCGAGTTCATCCTCGACGAAAGCGGCCGGGCCAAGGAGATGATCGGCCATTACGACAACGGGATGACCGATTTCTCGGCGCGGACAGAATGATCGCCCGGCGGTTCCCGGGAACGGCCGGCGGCAGGACCGGCGAGGGGACCTGTGGCGGGACCGGGGGCGGTTTCAGGCCGGGATTTTTCTGCCGAATAAGGGCTCAATGTACATATTTATCTTGACTAATTGAAAAAAAGTATTATATTTGGGCGACAAGCGGTCATCTGCCGCATGGTGTACCACCGGACAAAGAGCCTAAAAAAAACGATTGGTGGAATAAAGCCCGCGCTTTTTAGTGCGGGCTTTTTTGTTTATACATCAGGGCGCAGGACCGACCGGGAACAGGCTGTGAGCTAAAAAGAGGGAAATCATGCGCAAGCTTCGCATCGCCATTATCGACCTGATCACCAAAGGCCCCACTCGCGCTTTGTACGGCCGCGTTATGCATGCCAATCTGGCCAGTATCATGCCCCAGGTCGTCGCCGTGTGGTGCGAGGACAAAGGGCACGATGTCACCCTGCACTGTTATACGGGCCGAGAGGATCTCGACCGGGAGGTGCCGCCGGATGTCGATCTGGTCTTCATCGGCGCCTTCACCCAGTCGGCCCAGTTGGCCTACGCGCTGAGCAACCTGTTCCGCTCCAGAGGCGCCGTCACCGCCCTGGGCGGCCCCCATGCCCGCTGCTACCCGCAGGACGCGCAGCAGTACTTCGATTACGTGCTGGGTTTCACCGATCAGGCGGTGGTCGGTGACCTCCTGGAAGATTGCTCGCCGCAGCACCCCACCGGTTTGTACCTCAGTGCCGCGGGCCAGCCGGAGCAACTGCCCGGGGTGCGCCGGCGCTGGAAGTTCATCCGGCAGATCCTGCAGAAGGCGCCCCTGCTCAAGATCGTCCCAATGATCGGCAGCCTGGGATGTCCCTATTCATGCAACTTCTGCATCGACTCGGTGGTGCCCTATCAGCCACTGGACCTGGAGATCATCAAGGAGGATCTGCGGTTCCTGCGGACGAAGTTCCGCCGGCCGAAGGTGGGCTGGCATGATCCCAATTTCGGCGTCCGGTTCGACGGCTTCATGGACGCTATCGAGGAGGCCGTACCCCCCGGCAGCGTTCATTTCATCGCCGAGAGCAGCCTGTCCATTCTGTCGGAAGCTCACCTCCAGCGGCTCAGGCGGGACGGGTTCATGGGCATCCTGCCGGGCATCGAATCCTGGTACGACCTGGGCAAAAAATCGAAGACCGGCCGGCTGAAGGGGATCGACAAGGTCCGCCATGTCTCCGAGCACGTCAACATGATCCTGAAGTATCTGCCTTATGTGCACAGCAATTTCGTCCTCGGGCTCGACGTGGATGAAGGGCCGGAGCCCTTCGAACTGACCAAGCGGTTTGTCGACCTGGCGCCGGGATCGTTCCTGGCGTTCTCGCAGCTGACCGCGTTCGGACGGGCCGCCCCGCTGAACCTGGAGTTCCAGCGTGCCGGCCGCGTTCTGCCGTTCCCGTTTCACTTTCTGAACAACAATCATGCCATGAACGTCAAGCCGAAAAACTATTCCTGGCCACGGTTCTACGATCACCTCATCGACCTGACGAAATATACCTTTTCCCGGCGGGCCATCCTCAGGCGTTTTCAGGCCAACAGGGGCCTCATCTCCAGAGGCATGAACGTGGTCCGGGCTGTTTCATCGGAGGGGTTTGGGAGGATCAAGTACCACACCGAAGTGCGCCGGCGCCTGGAGAGCGATCCGCAGGTGCGGCGTTATTTCGAAGGGGAGACGGCCGAGCTGCCCCAGTTCTACCTGGACCGCATCCGGACAGACCTCGGGCCGCTTTGGCAGTGGCTGCCCCGGGGGGCGTTGTATCACGACCAGAACGCCTATCTCAAGTCGGAACAAAAGCAGTCGCAGGCATCGGAGAGGCTCACGGCGGCCGCTGATCCAAGAAAGGAGGTCGCCGTCGAGACGGCCCTGGCCGGGTGAGAACATCCAGAGTTCAGATATCGATAGAAAACGCCGTGTGGCCGAGATACGGCCGCGGACGTCAACGCAGTGTCAGAAAGGGAGAAGATCGAAATGAACATCTACGTCGGCAATCTCGCACCTGAGGTCACTGAAGACGACCTCCAGCAGGCTTTTGAGGCTTTCGGGCAGGTCGCATCCGTCAACGTGATCAAGGATAAATTCAGCGGCCGGTCGAGAGGGTTCGGTTTCATAGAGATGCCCACCAAAGCCGAGG
>CAZOYL010000069.1:10291-13909 GCA_964584035.1 uncultured Gemmatimonadota bacterium
GAACGAGCAGGAGCACGCCGGACGTCCCTTGACGGTCAACGAGGCTCGGCCTCGTCCCGAAGGGGGCCGGGGTGGGGGAAGACAGGGCGGCGGGTACCGGTTCTAATGGTCGAACGCTTTACCGCCCTCAATTTCTCATCGAAGGGAGCTCTGCCATGGGAGACAAGGGCAAAAAGGACAAGAATAAAGGAAAGAAGCAGAAGGTCCGAAAACAGGAGCAGAAGGCCAAAAATAAACAGTCCAAACAGGCCACGAGAACCTTCTGATCAACGGCAGGTATATGGCGCCGGGCGAATGTGCCCGGCGCCATCGCTTTTCATGGCGACAAAGGATCTGCTTTTCGATAACATCAACCAGGACAGGCGGGTTCTTCGCGCGCTGAGGCGCCTCGGAATGGTATTCAGTACAAAAAGGGCGGGTTTCAAACCCGCCCTCCATTTTTCTGAGTACCATCGATCCACAGGCTCAAGGAGAGGGGCGCGATCGCCAAAGCCTCCGCCAGAGCGACGGCGAAGGGGTCCTCGCTGTTGGTGACCGTGCCCCCTCCAGATACGTTGTTCGAATACCAGGCAGCGGTCCGCTGCCCCGGGCTGCGAGCCGTGATATTTTATAAACGCAAAGAAGAACCGGATTGTTGCGGGAAATTTGCGGCCGGCGCCCGGATTTTTTTCCGCCCGAAACAAAATCCTCCCCGGGACGTACATCAGAGGGACAATCATCCTCTCAGAGAAGGCACCGAACAGGCCCTTCTCACCGGTTGGTCCGCTATGAAGTGTGAAAGGTTCATCGTCAACATCATCCTGGCCCTGGCCGCGGCGTGCTCAAAATCTACGGGTCCGAAGCCGGTCTGTCCCGCGGATGCTCTGGAGCCGGGGATCATCGTTTTCGTATCCGACCGGGAGACGAGCCCGCTCCGGCAGCTGTTCGTGATGCCCAGCGACAGCGGCGATGCGATACGGATCACTCACGACGCCAACGACTACCGCTGTCCCTCCTTTTCGCCCGACGGCGACCGGATCCTGTTCCATTCCCAGACCAGCGACCAATCCGGTGAGATCTATGCCGTGAACGCGGACGGCAGCGATCTGGTGAATCTATCCAACGCACCCGGGGATGACGGTTTCCCCTCGTACAGCCCTGACGGCTCGCGGATCGTGTTCACCTCTTCCCGGGACGGAAACCGCGAGATCTACATCATGGATGCCGGCGGAGGAAACCAGACCCGGCTGACCTTCGATGATGGCATCGACGGTTCCCCCCAGTTTACCGGTGGCGGCGCCAGGATCCTCTATTACTCGTTCGACCCGAACAGCCGGGAGTACGGCATCTGGATCATGGATACCGACGGAGGCAACAAGACGTGTCTCACCGGAAACGAGCTCTATTTTCAGAACCAGGCCTTTGTCAGCACCGATGCCTTTGGCGCATATGATGCCCGGCCGGGCCTCTCGCCGGACGGCTCGCGGATCGTGTTCATGTCGTATGATTCCGAAGCCTTTAATTATTCCATCTTCATGATGGATCTCGACGGGCAGCATCAACGGCTGCTGACTGACGCCGCGGGCTATAATCTGGCCCCGGTGTTCACGCCGGACGGCCAGAAGAGCCTGTTCCGGTCCCATCGCGGGGGCAATTACGATCTCTACCAGATGGACCTGGAGGGAGAGGGGCAGACCAACCTGACGCGCGGGCCGGGACACGCCTATTTCTCGCAGTTCGTGCAGGATGGCTCAAAGATCTTGTTTTTTACCGACCGGCATACGTATTTTAAGATCTGGCTGATGAACCGTGACGGCTCGGGCCAGATCCAGTTGACCTTCGGCGATTATCACGATTACGAACCCTGCTACCGGCCCCTGGAGCGGTGATCGCGTCAGGCCGAACCCCGTTTTTCCGGCGACATGGCCGCCGGGAAGCCGTATAGAGTGGTGTTCACTCTCACCGGATATCAGGAGGGAACCCGTGAAAAAAGCTCTGTGGATGTCAGTCCTGGTCTTGATCCTCGGCCCGATCTGGCTGGCCTGCGATGACGACCATGCGGTCAACAGCAGCAACGAATACACTGCCGAGGAGCCGTTTTCTTACACCGTGGAGGTTCAGGATCAGACCCGCTTCCGCCTGTTGGGCATCACCGGCACGATCGAGATGACCGGCCATCCGGGAACGGAGACCATCACCATCTCCGGCCACAAGCGCGTGGGGGCCTCCAGCACGGCCGAGGCCCAGGCCCATCTGGGCGATATCCGGATCGATGTGCAGGATTCCGAGGACGAGGTGCTGGTCAGAACCATCCATCAGGTTGATGCCGAGGGACGCAACTACCAGGTCGATTACACCATTACGCTGCCGCCGGATCTGGAGGTACGGGTCAGCAACCAGACCGGAACGGTGACGGTGGAGCAGATGGAAGAGGACGTCCGGGCCGACGTGATCACCGGCGGCGTCGTTCTGGAAGAGGTTGACGGCGATGTCCGCATCGATGTCATCACCGGCAGCGTCATCCTGGATCAGCTCACCGGCAGCGCCGACGTGGACCTGGCCACCGGCACCCTGGTCTGCCGGGCCGTCCTGCCGCCGGAGGGCGTCCTCGACCTGAAGACCATCACCGGCAGCCTGTCGGTGCAGATCCCGGAGAGCACCTCGGCGGAGCTGACGGCCAGCGTGACTTCCGGTCAGATCAGCATCTCCAATCTCCCCCTGCAGAACCCGACCGTCTCCAATACCTATGTCAGCGGTCAATTGGGCGACGGCGACGGGACCATCACCCTGCAGGTGATCACCGGAAGCATGACCATCGCGGGGTTTAGCGATTGAGCTGAGGTTGAACCTTTTGCGCAAAGGAACCCGGTGAGATCATTTCCTGCGAGCAGATCCTCGAACGCCGCGGCACGGTCACCCAAATCGTCCGCCGGCCAGGGGCCGGGAGATCTGGAGGGGAAGATGTCTTTCTGGAATGGTGCGCGGCGGGAGGGGTTTTAAACGGGTGTTGCCTGAAACTCTGTTCTGTCGACAGCCCGGGATCGTTGGATCCCGGGTTTTTTCTTTGTTGACAAAAAGCCGGCCGGGCGCTATTATGAGAGAAATAAACCATGTAGAAAAACGGGAGGCGAAGGATGAAAAAAGTCTTTACCATCATTTTCACGGTCCCCTTGATCGCCTGCGCGCTGATCATTTTAGGGACCGGGCCGATCGCGGCCCAGGACGCCCTGGTCAACTCCGAGGCGGCCATGATCCTTAACCCGGATGCGGACGACGGGCCGGATGCCGTTCAGGCCTGGTATCCCACTGCAACGTTCACCACCCTGACCCGCAAGGCGCCCTATCTGATCTATCCCGGCGTCAACACCCAGATGCAGATCCTGTGGCAGTTGACGGCCAGCGACAGCTGCACCATCGAGTGGGGCGGCGATACGCTCTATACCGATGGATCCGGGCAGACCTCCGAGGCCGGAAGCTACCATCAGCACTCCTGCGTCCTGACCGGCCTGGTGCCCGGGACCAAGTACTATTACCGGGTCACGGCCGGCGAAGAGGTCCATACCGGATCGTTCTGGTCAGCGCCCGAGGAGGACGCCGCGGCCGTCAGCTTCATCGCCTACGGCGACACGCGAACCTACC
>CAZOYL010000070.1:0-13666 GCA_964584035.1 uncultured Gemmatimonadota bacterium
CTACCTGGGCAACATCTATGGCTCGGCCGTGGAGGCCAGCCGATACAACCGGGTCCGGGAAAAGAATCTGCCGGAGGATGAGGACGTCATCGAAGACCGGCGGGCGGGGTCTCAATCGCCCGGCGACTCCCTGGGTTTCGAGGCCCGGTATGATATCGGTCTGGCTCAGCTCAACCGCAAACGCTGGCATTGGGCTCGAGCGGAGCTGGAGCACGCCGCCCAATCCGCATCCTCTGACCGGCAAAACCTTCGCGCCCGGCTGCGTCTGGGTCAGAGCTATGTGAGCGAGGGATTACCGGAAACAGGAGAGATCGCCCTGAGGGACCTGCTGCGGGATGCACATAATCGGGGAGCAGAGGATGTCATGGCGGCGGCACAGTACTGGCTGGGCGTCAGCACGCTGCAACAGGGGCTGTGGGTGGAGGCGTCCGGATGGTTCCGGGATCTGTCGGAGCGTTTCCCGGGAGAGGACACAGCGGCTGGCGACAGCATGACAGGTCGTCTACGGCCCGGCGATATCTCCAACAGCGATCTCCCGATAAGTGATGCTTCAGCCGGTGACACCGCCTTTCTCTCGACCGATGTTCGCCTGGCCAGCGATCTCTCGACCGCCGCCGCGCAACTGGAGCTGGCCGCTCGCCAGGGCTATTGTCTGCCCCGCCGATCGCCGGCCCTGGCCACGACGATGTCCCTGGTCCTGCCCGGCAGCGGGCAGGCCTACGCCGGCCGGCCCTGGAACGGCCTGGTGTCCCTGGTGTTCAACGCGGCCGCCGGCTATCTGACCATCGATGCCTTCCGGGACGACCGCCGTCTGGACGGGACCCTGCTGGTCACGCTGGTCTGGTCCCGGTTCTACTTCGGCGGCCTGCAGAACGCCGGCCGGTATGCTCGGGAATACAACCGGGCGCGGATTGAGGAGCACTTGGAGGCCTATGAAATGCTCATCGAGCCGATCTACACAGACTGAAAACGGCGACCCCTGGTGAAGAATGAAACTGCTTTGCCGGGATCTCGTCTTCAACTAAAGTATTTTCACGCTTCTCCGCAAGCTACCATTTAAAAAAGGGCTCCGATCTCCCGGAGCCCTTCATTTTTTTCTATCGTCTTTCTTCTACGGGCCAATCACGCCTTTACTGCCCGAGCATATAGGCGATCGTCCCGAAGATGCCGAAGTGGTCGGGATCGGCGATGGCGTACCGGGCTTCAATACCGCCCCTCAGGTTCGGGGACAATTTCATCTCCACACCACCCACGGCATGAAAGCCGATGTCGGTGGAGGAATCATCGCAGCTCTCATCGAGCAGGTCCCCATAGAGGTTATCACAGGTCCATTCCCACTTGAACATATGCAGGGCCAGCCCTCCCCCGACGAAGGGCGCTACCGTGCCCTGGGTGGGGATCATATACTTGGCCGTGGCCCCGATCATGATGTCGCTCCAGGTCCACTCGGCGTCATCGCCCATAAAACCATAGTTATAGGATTTCGACCAGTAATCCACGCTGCCCTCCAGGCGCAGGACGGGAATGATGGTGCCCAGATCGGCCACCACGCCCACGCCGAAGGTACCGTCGATGGGATCCTCGGGCTTCACGTAACCCACACGGCCGCCGATGCCCATGAAGCCGATTCCGGCCGAGACGGCGCCGGCGAACAGGACCGAAGTTAGGACCGAAACCAAGGCGACGAAGATCAGTTTTTTCACCCTTCACCTCCTGAAGATAGTTCACAGGGTTCGATTAAAAGCGTCAAGGATCATATTCCGGACGTTCCTGTTCTCTCACCTCCCTCCAGCGACAGGGTGAAAGGTCGGATATCAGGGGAGTTTAAAGGTCGCGCCGGCATACAAAGAGGTTGACTTGGTCGAGCCGTCACCGGTGAAGATGACCCCGTAACGTCCCTCGGCAAAGAATTCCAGAGGAAACAGGGGCAGGCTGAGCAGCACGCCGCCCAGGGCATGCGCCCCGGTCTTCGATTCGGAGTAATCCTCGTTCAGCGGAATGGTGTACTGGGTGCCGGGAATGTCGATGGTTGAGGTCATCAGGTGCATCCCCAGACCGGCCCCGAGGTAAGGCTTGATCGGGCTCAGCGGCGGAGAAATGTGATACTTGGCCGAGGCCCGCAGGGATACCAGGCGAAAGGTGACCTCTCCGCTGAGATCCTGGTCCCCGGGAATGGAGATCCCGATATCGTATTTCTTCTGGGCATACTCCGCGCTGGCCTCCAGATCGATGATCGGCAGGGTCCCGATCTTGATATGCCCGCCGAACATGGTCATGGTATCGAAGGATTCTCCGGTGTTGGGATCCTCTAACTTGGTCGTCCCGGCGCGAACCCCGAAGCCCAGGCCGGTTAGGGCTTCGGATGAACCAAGGCTGAAGAGCAGAAGGCCCATCATGACCGCCAAAGTCCATTTCATCATTCTCATCTCGATCTCCTCTCGTCAGATCAACCATCTCTCGATTGAATGGCATAAATAACGTTGAAATATGCGAATTGTCAACATTTTTTTGATCCCGGGTGATCTGTTCTCCTTTTTTTCAGGCTCTTCCATCACCCTCATCCACCAGTGACAGATGGGCCAATTGATCCATCTCCCTGATGCCGTACCATCCGCTCTTGATCCCAGCCACCCGATTGGCGAATCGGCTGGACTCCCGGAAATCCTTCGAACAGGCCTGCCGGGCCACGAAGGCGGCCAGGAAGACATCGCCGCAGCCGGTGGTATCCACGATCCGTCCCGGCCGGTGAGGTGCAAACCGCTCGACGGAGAGGTCCCCCCCCGAATCGGTGACCAGCAGCGATCCCCGGGCATCCAGTGTGATCAGCAGCGCGGAAGGACCGGCATCCAGCACCGTCCGGCCGAAGCGCCGCACCTCGCCATCCTGATCCAGCCGGCTGCCGGAAAGAGACCGGGCCTCTGCTTGATTCATCTGAACCACATCGGCCAGGGCCAACCACCTGGGCCACTGCGGCAGAGGCCGGGGATATCGGCGGCCCTGCCGATCGATCCCTAAGGTCAGGCTGTGAATGTCGGTATAGATGGTCGCCGCGGTGCCGGCCCGAAGTCGGGAAAAGGTCTCCAGAGACAAATCCTGCCCGGAGATGAAGTTGACCAGAAACACATCGGCCTCCAGGAAGGGGATCAGTTGATCGTAGGTCACGGCCGGCAGCCCGCCCAGCTGGATCTCCTCCCGTTCGCTGTTGGAAAGGTACCGCAGATAGACGTGGTTATTCTTCTCCTCGACTACCGTGATGCCTTCCTGGGATATGGCCGTAAAGCGGGACAACAGTGCTCGAATGGGGTCTTCGATATCCCGGCCTAAGTTGATGACCGGCAGGATGGTTGACCCCGGCGGCGTTAACTGGGCCAGCGTCAGGATGCTGTAAAGCAATCCTCCATAGCTGTGCTTGACCTGCCCATCGGGCAACTCGATGGTATCCTGGTTTATGGTCCCGATGACGGCGATCCTCATGCCGGCCTCTCTTCGGTTGAGTCGAGGATGGACCGAACCGCCTCCAGGACGGTCTCCGGCCTAATCTCCCGCATGCAGGTGAAGGTCCCCCGGGGACACCTGTTCCCGCCATGTATGCCGCAGGGCCGGCAGTCCACATCGGCCCCCAGGACGATGTGACCGTCGCCGCAGGGAGCAAAACCGAATTCCGGAACGGTCGGGCCGAAGATGGCCACCACCGGGCATTGAGCGGCCGCCGCCAGATGGGCGGCGGCGCTGTCGTTGGAGATGACCAGCCGGCAGCGCTCCATCAGGGCCGCCGCGGAGAGCACCGAGAGTTCTCCGGCGGCCACGGGGATTCCCCCGCCGGCCAGCCGGACGATGCGCCGGCACAGCGGGCCATCCTCCGCTCCGCCGAACAGGACCACGGAGCGCCCCTGTTCCTCGCGTAAACGGCCGATGACGCTGACGTAACCCTCCGGAAGCCAGCGCTTGGTGGGCCAGACCGAGCCCGGTGCCACGCCGATGAGGTCCCTTCGCGGGGCGATCTCGTGCCGGTCGAGAAAGTCCTGGGCCCTCCGGCGATGATCCTCTCCGGGGTAGACCCGCGGCGGGCCGGCCTCGGCGTCGACGCCCATAGCTTTGAGCAGACTGAGATTGCGCTGCGTCTCGGGGAGCGCCTTATCGCGCGGCACCCTGTCGGTGAACAGAACAGAGCCTGCACTGGAGTCAAATCCAATCCTCCGCGGGATTCCGGTCGAAGCCGCCAGCAGGGCGCTGCGGAACGAGCGGTGCGGCACCAGGGCCAGATCGAAGCGCTCCCGGCGAAGCCGGCGGGCCATGGCGAACAATCCGCGGGGCCCCCGATCCCGGCCGCGTTTGTCATAGACCAGATGATCGGCGACGGCAGGGTGATGGAGCAGGATCTCGGCCGTGGAGGGAATCGTCAAGGCCGTGATACGGCTGTCAGGATAGGATTGACGAAGGCCCTGAATGAGGGGCAAGGTGAGGATGACGTCACCTAAAAAGGCCGTCTGGATAACGAGGATCTTTCCCGGCCAGGACTCCGGCGTGTCACTGTGGGCGGTCACCATGATCTCCTGAAGGGCGGCGGATCGAGGAACGCCTTACCGGCGAGCGCTGGGCCGGTGAACGGCCTGGCCACGGCGGTGAGACGTTGTCTTCCGCGGGCGGCCGGGTCTTCCAGCGGCGATGGGGCCAGAACCACTGGTGGGGATGGGCTCGAATGTGAGCCTCCAAATTCCGCGTATAGGCCTCCAGAATCCGGCGAAGATCCTCCTGTGAATCACCGCTTGGGGTCACTTTCAGGGGAGGTTCGATGACCAGACGGTGGCGGCCGTCCGGCTGCCGGCTGACGAAGCCCATCAAGATGGGAGCCCCGGTGCGCAGGGCGATCCGGGCCACTCCCGGTGCCGTGGAGGCCGGGCGTCCCATGAAGGGGATGAAGATGCCATCCCGGCCGCCGTCCTGATCGGCCAGCATGACCAGCAGGCGGTTTTGCCGCAGCGACCGCAGGATGGCCCGGGGCGTTCCGCTGGAGCGGATGATGTCCGCGCCCACCCAGCTGCGATGGCGGTTCATGAGATCGTCGAACAGCGGGTTCTTCTGCGATCGAACGAACAGATCGACGGCAACACCATTCAGAGCGAAGGCCGGGCCCAGCAATTCCCAGGCACCGAAATGCCCGCTCAGCAGAATGGCGCCGCGTCCGGCCTGCAGTGCCTGTTGGAGGTTTTCCAGTCCCCGGATATCGAGCAATCCGGCCAGGCGGTCCCGATTCAACACGGGGAAATGGCAGAATTCCACCAGGCCTTTTCCCAGGTGGCGATAGCACCGCGCTCCCAGTCTGACCCGTTCACGCCGGTCCGTCAGCTCCGGAAAGGCCCAGTGCAGGTTCTCCAGGGTCACCCTCCGGCGCAGGCGCACGACGCTGAAGGTCATCTGCCCTAGCGCGGCGCCGCACCACCGCCCCGGGCCCAGGGGGATCCGGCGCATCAGTCCCGAGAGGATCAGCGCCAGCCAGTACTCCAGTCGATACCTCAGGGGATGCTTCATGGGTCCGTCCACCTCCCGGAAGCATCTTCCGGATGCGATCCCTCATCGCGGTCCTGTTCGATCAGCTCCCACTGCCGCAATGTTCGGCGGGAACGATGGCGCTTGAGGAGAAAAACCACCACAAAAAGGCTCAGCATGAAGCTCCACAGCACGATGGGATCGCTGATGATGGAGATCCAGTTGAATCGCCGAACGACCTCACGGTGCCACTGATGAAGGAATTCCCGATAGGTCATTCCCAGGCTGATGCCCATGGCCAGGTCGATATCGCCGGAATCGGCCAGCTCCCCCACCAGCTCCCGGAGAGCGTCTTCTCCGAACCGCTCGACGATAAAGGCCACAGCCAGGAAGCTCTCCGCATAAGCCAGATTGGCCCGGGGTCGGCCGAAGGTGTTGACCCGGGAGATCTCGTCCAGAGGAATGAGCGAGTGAAACAGCAGGGCTCTGGCCACCAGCACGCTTTGACCCATCTCCCACTCATGGGAGATATACATGGCCAGTCCCTCGTCCAGCCACCGGGGCGCGGGAACCGTTCCCAGGGCCTGGCCCAGCACGATGTGAGACAGTTCGTGGGCCAGGATCTGGCGCAGGCTCTGTTGGCCCCTGTCGCCGCCGGAGGCGATCAGGACGATGCGGTTGCGGGCCGGAACGGCGGCGCCAATGCCCCATTCCGGGATGGCGCCCGAGGTGAGCTGCTCGAACTCATGTCTGTCCCCGGCCAGGTACAGGTGTACCCTCTCCCGGGGCCGGTGGCCGACCATGTCGGTGACCCGCTCATATTCCCGCTCCGCCACGGCGAGAAGATTTCCGGCCACCCGGACATTTTCCGGCCGGAAGAAGAAGATGAAGTGATCGGAGCTTTCGACGAGACCGGTCCAGGATCGATCCTCCGCCCGGGAACCGGCCGACGACAGGATCAAGAGAAAAACCAGCACGGCCCGGCAACGGGTCATGTCAACGGCTCCCCCTGGTCGGCCGCGGAAAATTCCGGCAGCAGCTCAGCAACATCCTCACGACCGGGCCGACGGATGATGCCTCCGCCCAGGACCGCCTCCCGGTCGTAAAAAACGGCCGATTGGCCGGGGGTGACGGCCCGCTGGGGTTGGTCGAACACGATGTGCACATCGCCCTCCGGCATCGGGATCAGCCGAGCCGGAGCGGCAGCGTGGCGGTAGCGAATCTGTACGAAACAGGTCAGAGGCTCGAGCGGCGGCCGGATCGATACCCAGTTGAGCCGGTGTATCCACAGATGCCGCTTGAGCAAATCGCGCTCCGAACCCACCACCAGGCGATTATAGCGCCGGTCAATATCGACGACATAGACCGGCCGGCCGAGGTCCAGGCCCAGACCACGGCGCTGCCCAACCGTATAGAACGGCAATCCTCGATGCTGTCCCAGAAGGTTGCCCTCATGGTCCACGATGGGACCCGGAGACCAGGGATAGGATTCCGTGCCCCCGGTCCGGCCGGCGGAGGAAGGCGCACAATGGCTCTCGATGAACAGGCCGTAGTCGTCCTCGGAGACAAAGCAGATCTCCTGGCTGTCCTTCTTATCGGCCACCCCAAGATCCCACTGGCCGGCCAGGCGTCGGGTCTCCTCCTTGGTCAGACCGCCCAGAGGCAGTATGGTGGCGGCCAGATCGGCCTGGGTCAGTTGCCACAGCGCATAGGACTGATCCTTGGCTCGATCCAGTCCCCGCGACAGCACAAAGCGTCCTCTGCGGGCATCTTCATGTATCCGCGCATAATGCCCCGTGGCCAGCGCTCGGGCGCCCAGAGCCCGGGCTCTGGGAAGGAGGCCGCGCCATTTGATCTGGGCATTGCAGATGACGCATGGATTGGGGGTCCGTCCCTGGAGATATTCATGAACGAAGGCCCGAACGACCTGTTCGCCGAAGGGAACTCGTAGATCCACGAGATGATGCCGGATGCCCCATTGATGACAGACCTCCCGGGCATCGTCGAAAGCCCGGGATGAGCTGCAGCGGGGCTTATCGCCTTCATCGGTATCCCACAGCTGCATGGTCAAGCCGATGACATCATAGCCCGCCTGCTTCAACAGGACCACGGCCAGGGAACTGTCCACGCCGCCGCTCATGGCCACGGCCACCGGGCCGGGAGGAGGAATGTGCGTCTGGAAGCTCATCTCCGGAAGACCTCCGCCTGTGACTCTGACTCCGCCTCAACCCCTCATCAGAAAACGAAACGGGAGGACGGCGAACCCGCCCTCCCTAAAAAGAAGGACCTGATAGCAAATTTGAAACTTCAAATCGTTCAGTGCAAATTGAGATCACTCGGCCCTTTAAAACCCATCACAGCATCAGATGTCGATGCGCACAAGTTCGGTCTGAAACTGCTTGACGCCCTGGTCGTTGAACAGCTCGGTCTTCAGAGGCAAAGGCACGGAGGGATCGACCACATAACGTCCCTGGACACTGCCTCCATCCTGATTGAGCAGTTCACAGACGAAGCCTTCTCGTCCGGCCACCGTCTCGGTCCCGGTCACCTGGACAATGCCGGCCCCGAAGAAGCTCATCTTGTTGCCCACATGAAGGTCCAGGCCGCCGAAAAAGGCAGCGTACATGGGATTGATAAAGGCCATGGTCAGGCCGAAAGCTCCGGCAGCCCACCAGCCGCCCAGGATCTCCGATCCCAGCTCGTCCTGGTTGGCCAGCCAGGTGGTCTGCACGGAGATATCCAGCTGGCCGTCCTCTCGGAGATCGATCTTCAAAGTATAATGACTGATCTTCTGGGTCTCTTCCTCGAGATTGATGATCTTGTATTCGTACTCCTGGTTCTTGGGCTCGAATTGGTAGGGCTCCCACATGGCAGCAAAACTTAAACCATAACTTAATATAAGTGCAATAACCAGCCCCATAGCAATAAGTAACTTGTGTCTCGACATGACTCCCTCCTGATCACGGCCATACCTGAATGACTGAGAATGGGAACGGCTCTCTCCAGTGGCTCGGTTCACCTCCTTTTCACTTCGTAGGCGAAAATTGGATTTCGGGAACAATGGAAGATCGGGGTTGAGGGATCACCGATGCTCACAGTTCAGCATCGCCCTTCGATAGCCGGACCGGCGACATGGACCGCAACCGCTCGACGACACCCGGCAGAACCTCCAGAACGAGATCGATCTCCTGCTGAGTGTTGTCCCGCCCGAGGGTGAACCGGGCCGAGCCGTGAGCGATCTCGACGGGCACGCCCATGGCCTTGAGGACATGCGACGGCTCCAGAGATCCGGAGGAGCAGGCCGAACCGGTCGAAGCGGCGATGCCCTTGAGGTCCAGACCGAGAATCAGGGCCTCTCCCTCGAGAGCTTCGAAACAGACGCTCAGGGAGCCCGGCAGCCTCTGGGTGGGATGACCGTTGATCCGCGCCGCCTCGATTTTCTCCTCAATGCCCCGCTGCAAAGCGTCCCGCAGCCGGGCTTCTCTTCCGGCGGTCTCCTCCATCTCCGCCACACAGATCTCCAGCGCCGCGGCCAGGCCGACGATGCCGGGTACGTTCTCCGTCCCGGCCCGTTTCCAGTTCTCGTGGTGCCCTCCATGGACCAGAGGATGGATCTTTTTCCCCCGGCGAATGTATAACGCACCCACGCCCTTGGGGCCGTAAAACTTATGTCCGGACATGGCCAACAGATCGACCTGGAGATCTTCGACATCGACCGGTATCTTGCCCACCGACTGGACGGCATCGGTATGAAAGGCGATTCCCCGCTCCCGGGCCAGAGCCCCCATCCGGGCGATGGACTGTACGGTGCCGACCTCGTTATTGGCATGCATGATGGAGATCAGAATGGTCCGGCCGGTGATGGCCTGTTCAAGGGCATCGACTGGAACGATCCCGTACCGGTCGACCGGCAGATAGGTGATCTCAAAGCCTTCCTTCTCAAGATAGCGACAGGTGTTGAGAACCGCCTCGTGCTCAATTTGCGAGGTGATGATGTGATCGCCCTTGTCGCGGAGAGCGTAAGCGGTGCCCTTGATGGCCAGATTATCTCCCTCGGTGCCTCCGCTGGTAAAATAGATATCGTCCGATCGGGCATTGACAGCTCCGGCCACCTTCTCCCGAGCCTGGTCGATGGCCAGCCGGGCGTTTCGGCCGAGCCGGTGAAGACTGGAAGCATTGCCGTATTCTCCCTGATAATACGGCAGCATGGCCTCCAGGACCCGGGGATGGACCGGAGTCGTGGCGCTGTGATCCAGATAAACCGTTCTCATAGAGGCTCCTCGTGTCTTCTCCGGATAGTTCCAACATCCTTGTGGAAACGGAATCTAAAGAACATAGGGATAGCTCCTGACCCTGTCAACCCATTTCTTATCGAACCTTTTCGATCCTGTTCAGGATGGATTCAGCGGCGGCGGCGATATCGTCGGCGCCCGCCACCGCGCCGATCACGGCCACCCCGTCGGCCCCGGCCCGGATAACGGCCTCGACATTATCGGCCGTGATGCCGCCGATGGCCAGGATGGGGATGCGGACCGACGGCCGGAGCTGGCGCAACCGTTCCGGCCCGACGTGGATGGCATGGTCCTTGGACCCGGTGGGAAACATGGCCCCCAGACCCAGATAATCGGCGCCTCCCTGTTGAGCCAAACGCACGCCGTCCGCCGTCCGGGCCGAGGCGCCCAGGATCATACCCGGGCCGATCAATTTTCTCGCCGCCGGCCAGGGCAGATCCTGTTCCCCCAGATGGACCCCGTCGGCCGCGACGGCCAGGGCCACATCCACCCGGTCGTCGATGGTCAACAGCACCCCGGCCTGGTGAGTCAGCGCCCGCAGCCGGACGGCCAGATGATAAAAGTCTCCGTCGGCCATCTCCTTGTCCCGGAACTGGATCATCCGGGCACCGCCCCGAATGGCGGCCGAGACGACCTCCTCAAAACCGCGCCCCCGGGACAGCGAACGGTCGGTGATGACACACAGCCGCACCTCGCGAAGGCGCGACCGGAGATCTGGATCAGCAATGATCATGATATCAGAGGCCGTTTGACGAATTTATGCAGGCTGGAGGGGATTCCTCCGGGGCGGCTCACCAGCCGGCCAATATTTTGTTGACGATATCCTCGGCCAGCTTGGCGATGGCCCGCTCCCGGCCGGTCTCGATCTCTTCGGGGGGACTGGCCGAGACATCGTAGGTCCCCCATCCTTCCATCCGCTTCTCTTCCCAGAGGACTCTGCGGTTGCTGACGTCCTGATAGGAGACGTCCACATAGATCCGGACGATGTATTCCTGGACATTCTCGGACCGGTCATAGGTATAAGCCTGCTCCTTATAATCGACCACCGTGCCCTCGATGATCGAATCGGCCGATTCCCGGCCGAGGACCCGAAGGCGGCCGTCGGTCACCAGAGCCTCGGTGACGGCGTCGGTGAGGTTCTCCCGGATGCCGATCTCGGCCGTCTGATTCCCGAAGATGGGAACGGCCACCGTCCGGATGTGCGCCGGCAGGCCACTGCCCGAAAAGGAATAGATCCCACAGCGGGTGCACACACAAACCACGATCACGATCAGCAGTCGAAGCTCTTTTTTAAGGTACATGGCCGTTCACCCTAATAAAGTACCTGACCATCCCGATAGACCACCCGGCCGGATTTGATCACCGTGTCGACCAGATTGACCCCAAAGTGATAGGGCAGCAGTTTATAATTGCTCATATTCCAGATGACCAGGTCGGCCCGTTTGCCCTTTTCCAGGCTGCCCGTCATCCGGCCCCTGTCCACCGCCCAGGCGGCGTTGACGGTGGCGGCGCAGATGGCCTCCGATGGCAGCAGTTTCATCTTCAGACAGGCCAGGGTCAGGATCATGGGCATCGACTCGGTCATACAGCTGCCCGGGTTCAGATCCGTGGCCAGGGCCACCGGAAGGCCGGCCGCGATCATCTCCCGGGCCGGGGCATAGCGTTCACTTCCCAGGAAAAAGGTGGTCCCGGGCAGCAGCACGGGGATGACATTCGCGGTCGCCATGGCGGCGATCCCATCGGCATCGGTGTAGACCAGATGATCGGCCGAAATAGCCCCCAGCTCCGCGGCCAGCTGAGAACCGCCGCTGGCAGCCAATTCGTCGGCATGCAGCTTCAGTTTGAGACCGGCCTCTCGGGCCGCGGTGAGGATCCGACGCGACTCCGGCACATCGAAGACATCCTGTTCGCAGAAAATATCGCAGAACTCGGCCAGATCGTCCGCGGTGACTCGAGGAATCATCTCCTCCACGATCAGCCGGATATATTCCTCCCGATCTTGACGGTACTCGTCGGGAACCTCGTGGGCGCCCAAAAAAGTGGGCACCAGGTCCAGGGGATGCTCCCGGTCGAGTTGCGCTATGACGGCCAAAGACTTCAACTCGTTTGTCATATCAAGACCGTAACCGCTTTTTGCCTCAATAGTTGTCGTTCCATGCGAGAGCAGGCGGTTGAGCCGGGGAAGGGCTTCCTGGCGCAGCTGTTCCGCCGTCGCCTGGCGCAGCTGTCGCACGCTGGAGCGTATTCCCCCGCCGGCAGCAGCGATCTCGGCGTAAGAGGCTCCCCTGATGCGCAGCTCGAACTCCTCCTCGCGGGTCCCGGCGAAGACCGGATGGGTGTGGGGATCGATAAATCCCGGCATGACTACCTGGCCGCGGGCATCGATGATGTCCGTCTGCGCTCCGATCGAGACCCGGCGGCAGACCTCCGGATCGGTCCCTGCGGCCACGATATGATCGCCCCGGATGGCCACCGACCCATCGGCAACCAGTCCCAGGTTGGCCATATCAGAGCCCCTTCGAGGGCCTTTTCCGCCACCCCGTAAGGTCAATAATTGTTTGGCATTTCTAACGATCAGATCGACTTCTTCCTGAGGCATATTGTTCCTCTGCAGCCAAAACGAAGGATCACATACAACGAAGGGGCACATATGATGAAGGCATTTCTCTGCCTGCTGCCTGCTGGTTCTCCCATGAACACGGTAGTTATTCCATCATCGGCATCCGAATGCCCTTCTGCCGGGCCGTCTCGATGGCCTGATCATATCCGGCGTCGGCGTGGCGGGCCACCCCGATGCCGGGATCGTTGGTCAGCACCCGGTCCAGCCGGACGGCCATCTCCTCGGTGCCGTCGGCCACGGTGACCATGCCGGCGTGGATGGACAGTCCCATGCCCACCCCGCCGCCGTGGTGCACCGAGATCCAGGAGGCTCCCGAGACGGCATTGAGCAGGCCGTTGAGGATGGGCCAGTCGGCGATGGCGTCGGAGCCGTCCTTCATTCCCTCCGTCTCACGGTAAGGCGAGGCCACCGAGCCGCAGTCCAGGTGATCACGGCCGATGACGATGGGCGCCTTGATCTCCCCCCGGGCGACCATTTCGTTGATCAGTTTGCCGAAGTGGGCCCGCTCGCCGTAGCCCAGCCAGCAGATCCGGCTGGGCAGCCCCTGGAACCGGACCTTCTCCTGAGCCAGACGGATCCACCGGCACAGGGCCTCATCCTGAGGAAACTCTCGCAGCACCACCTCATCGGTCTTGAGGATATCCTCCGGATCGCCGGACAGGGCCGCCCAGCGGAAGGGACCCTTGCCGTCGCAGAACATCGGCCGGATGAAGGCGGGAACGAAGCCGGGAAAATCGAAGGCGTTTTCCACCCCGGCCTTCTGCGCCTGGCCGCGGATGTTATTGCCGTAATCGAAGGTCACCGCCCCGTTCTTCTGCATAGCCAGCATGGCCTCGACATGAGCGGCGATGGATTCATAGGACCGCTTGGTGTATTCCTCGGGGTCGCGCCGACGCAGCGCCAGGGCCTCTTGAAACGTCATCCGGCCGGGCACGTAACCGTTGAGGACATCATGGGCCGAGGTCTGATCGGTGAGCACATCGGGGGTGATGCCGCGCCGGACCAGTTCAGGGTGGATCTCCGAGGCGTTGCCCACCAGCCCGACCGAGAGGGGCTGCTCCCCGTCAAGAGCCTTCTCGACCAGCTTGAGGGCTTCATCCAGATCCTCCGCCATGGTGTCACAGTAGCCGGTGTCCAGGCGCCGCTGGATCCGGGAACGGTCCACCTCCACGTCCAGGCAGACGCCCTCGTTCATGGTCACGGCCAGGGGCTGGGCGCCGCTCATCCCGCCCATGCCGGCGGTCAGCACCAGCCGGCCCTTTAACGT